>JAHIVS010000359.1 GCA_018816605.1 Pseudomonadota bacterium | reverse complement strand
TGCAGGGCCTCTTCCAGCCCCAGGGTTAAAAAACACCGGTTACATGAAATACAGGTGGCCTTTTTAAAATCTCCTTCTAACCATCTTTTAACCAGGTGGGGTTCCCGGATAAGGGGTCTTGACAGGGCAATATAATCGGCAGTCCCTGAATCGATAACCCCCTGGGCAAGGGGATAGGAAAGAAACCCGCCCACCAGAATAAGGGGGATTTTTATCTGTTGTTTAAAGGCCCGGGCTGCCTCTTTATAATAGATTTCCCTGTCTTCGGACTTTGAGGTTCCCCCTCTGGAGGGAATGAGTTTCCCGGATTCAAAGGTGCCGCCACTCATCTCAATGGCATCCATCCCAAGTGTTTCAAGCATCATAGATACCCGGAGCATCTCTTCCATTGTAAACCCGTCTTCCAGAAAATCCTCGGAATTGATCTTGACCAGAATGGGGAAATTTTCTCCCACCCGCTGCCGGATTTCCCCGTAAACCTCCAGAAGCAGCCTTGCCCGGTTCTCAAGACTTCCCCCATAGGTGTCATTTCGCAGATTATAATGGGGGGATAAAAACTGACTCAGCAGATAGCCATGGGCGGCATGAATCTCAACGGCATCAAACCCGGCCTTAACCGCTCTTTGGGACGCATCCCCAAAGGCCTGCACCGTTCTTTTAATATCATCAACTGTCATTTGAGTGGCGATCTGAACGCCCTTTTCCACCACGTCTGAAGGTCCCAGGGGGGCATGGGCCCCTTTTCCGATTCCCCGTTGTCCGGCATGGGCCAGCTGAACTGCCACGGCCCCGCCATTTTCCCGGACCGCCGAAGCAACGCTCGCAAGAGAGTCCATCATTGCATCAGAATAGATGCCCAATTGCCTGGGACCGGCCTGGCCTTCCAACATCACATGGGCGTGACCTGTAATAACGAGCCCGACCTCTCCTCGGGCAAGAACGGCCATGCAATCGAGCAACGGCTGCTTCGCCCTTCCATCAAGATCTGCCATGGCTTCATGGGTGGCAGAGCGGACAAAACGATTTTTCAGGGCCATCCCGTTTATACGGGTGGATTCAAATAATTTGGACATATGCGTCTCCTTTTGGGATGTAATTTATGGTTAAGCCCGATGGATCAGTTGGTGGGTTTTAAAAAATAATCAAACAACAGCCGGATACACTCTTTCACAGGGAGGGTGGACCCTGCTATCTTCATGTTCAACAATGCCCCTTCCCAGGCGTTCCAGATAAACTCGGTCAGCTCCTCCCGGGGGATATCATTTCGGATGGTTCCCAGGGACTGCCCCCGGCCAATGTAGTCAGAAATACGATTTTTCCAAGTGGTTGCCGCATCACACATCTTTTGCCGGCACACCTCACTTGCCTCACTGATCTCTGCCGCCAGGTTGCCGATAAGGCACCCGGTTTTCACATCACATTGCTCATGATGGGCGAGGATCATCTCAAATCCATTTCGCAGGGCGGCAAGGGGTTCTTCCGGGCCTTTTTCCAGCAACGCCTCCCAATGAACCGTCAGGGTATCCGAATAGAACCCGATGATCTCAACGGTAAAGTCTTCCTTGCTTTTGAAATAATTATAAAAGGATCCCTTGGGGATCCCCACCGCCTCCACAATCTCCTTAATCCCGGTGCCGTTGTAGCCGTTCATTGCAAACAACTGGATTCCGGTTTCAAGCAATTTCAGCCGGACCTGTGTTTTTGGAATTGTTTTTCTCATGGGGGAAAGATATGACCGGTCGTCTCAATTGTCAAGAAGGCCCTTTCAAAAAAACAGAATTACGAGCAAGGGTCCGGGGGTTAAGCTTTTATTCCTTTGATGGCGGTAATGGTTTTTTCAGGCAAAATCTGAAAATTGGGTAAAATTTTTAAAAATGGCAGTTCCCCCTGCACTATATCAACAAAGATGGATTGACATTCCAATCCGAAATCCTGATATCCCGGGCTATACCGAATGGTGCACCCCTGTTTTTTTGCCCCATACTCCCGGGTGATTTTTTGATCCAGATGGGCCATGTTTGCCTCCACAAGATAGCTTCCCATGCGATCAAGAATATACCCGCAAAACAATTGGTTCTCCAGTCTGTATTTTTTTGACTGACGCTCAAGTTTGGTTCCAAGGGTGACCACCATCAGGTGAACTGCCTGGCAATCCCTAAGAAGTCTATCAACAGAATGGCTTTCCCCGGCATGGGGGTGAAAGGCATGAAAAAATTTGTCTATAGTCATTTTTTTTTCAAATATGCGAACCTGTACAAGGGACAAGGCATCCTGCCAGAGAAAAGGTATCTTTCCAATGGAGAAGGCATCCTGGCCAAGGCCTAAATATTTTATAAGCTTTTCCGGCGGTTCTGCCCCGGGGTCAAACTGCATTGGATTTGGCTGCCAAAAATTGTTTGATCAGTGCAACCGCCCCCACCGCATCTTTGGCATACCCATCCACACCCAGCTTTTGGGCAACTGAAGTGGAAAGCGCGGCCCCACCCGCCATCACAAAGGCGATGGGAGACTTCTGGATTTTCACCTGGTCCATGATGATCTGTATCTGCTTTCTGGATGAAGTGGTAAAGGCGGACAATCCCAGGATGGACACCCCATGCTCCCTGGCGCTGGATAAAAAGGCATCCCCCGACACATCCACCCCCAGATCAATGGCATGAATTCCGTTGGCTTCCAGCATGGCCCTGACGATATCCTTGCCGATTTCATGGAAATCGCCTTTTACAACCCCGAGTATGACCTGGGGGGTACGGCTTTTTGCGGGCAAGGCTTTTCCGACCTGTTCAAACCCAAGATAAAAGCAATCGGTGAGCAGCAAAAGATCCGGCAGATAAAACCGGGAGATTTCATACAGGGCACTTCCCTTTCGGACGGCCCGCATCAATGCGGTATCAAGGATGATTTGGGGATCAATTTTCCCGGACAAAAGCATCTGGGTGATTTCAAGGGTTTGGGCCTGGTTTCCGGAGAAAACTGCGTCTCCCAGATTTCTCAGCATGGATTTTTCTCGTTGGACACGGGCCAGTTGCTTTTTTCCCACATCCACAAAATGCCGCGCATTTTCAATGGGGGTTGAAAAAGGCAGGGCACAACCGGTGCTCAATGAAAAATTGGGCCGGATTCCCATCTGGGATACCAGATCAGACACCGCCCGTTCTATTTCAGGAAAATCTGCACTGGCCACCCCGCTATCCGGGTCTGTATTGCCGATAATTCCCATTGATTCCGGAACCATATCCTCAATGGTCATAAGATTCATGCATTGGTCAAAGCTGATGCCACCCACCCCGGTCTGGACCATGGCCGGAACCAGGGAGGTGGTATCCCCGCAGATATGCAGGGCCGTTGAATTTGTTGGAAACCGCTGGAAAAGCCGTGCAAGGGGTTCCTGGGCAAAAGTTTCAAAATCAGAAGGGGAGAGCAATGCGGCAAAAGGGTCTGATACCCAGAAAAGCGTGGCACCGGCATCAAAAAGCAAACTCCCGTAATCCAGGGCAAGGGCAAAGCAATTTTCGATAAGATCCTGCACCTCCCGGCTGTTTTCCCGCAACCCCTTCATGAGTGCCTGTTCGCCTGCCAGCTGACCCGCAACGGTAAAAGGGCCATAGACCATTCCGGCAATAATTTTGTGGGGAAAATCTTGGGCCAGGGAGCGGATGACCCCGGCATTGATAGCCATACGCCTCACCTGCCCGGCTCTTGGGTGAAGAATTTGGGTAGCCTTGGCTTCAATGGCCGGCATGGCATCGGGTGCAAACCGGATCTTTGCCCCCATGGCTTCGGCCTGGATCACAATATCCGAAAAGCTAAACAAAATGTCCGCGTCCACCTGGTGATAATATTCATTGACCGCCCGGGTTTTTATCTCAAGGCTATGACTCAACGCATCGATCCCCTCGGCAACCAACCCGGCGGCCGGAAGGGAATTGATGGGGAAAACAAGGGGGATGTTCTGGTTTAACATCATATCATTTCAATGAATGCTTGTATTCTGACCCGCAATTGTTCTGTGTCGGATTCAGAATAATCTGTTTCAAGATGAAGGTATGGCAGTCCGAATTGATCCTGGACATATTTTTGTATGGATGTGGCTTCAATATTATAGGTGTGACACGCCTGCCATGTCAGGTCAACCACCCCGTCAACGGCAAATTCACGGATCATTTCATCCAAAAGCGCAATCCTTCCCGGGTTCGGGCTCATGACCGAACAGGGGATGGAAAGATATTGTTCAGCCAGGGCCTGGAAGGGGTCAATGGTTTCATCCACCTGGAATGTCCGCTTATAGCCGCTGCAATTTTCAAATGCCACCACATTGGCACCGGCCTGCTCGATGATCTTGACCACCTTGTCCGACCCCAGACCGATGGGCACACCGGTCAGAAGAATCCGGGGGGTGTTCAGGGTATGGACACTTTGACCCTGTTCGACCAGGCTCTGGCACTCATCGATGATTTCATTCATGACCGCAATGCCCTTTTCCGGGTCGGCAAAAAAGTTGGTTTTAAACAAAATCTCAACCAGTTCCATGCCGGTTAAAGGGGAGGGTTTGGCTTTTGCAACATCCATCAAGCGTTTTCTTGTGTTACGCACCCGGTTCTGTAATTGAATGGCCTGTTTTATTTTTTCCAGGGTGATCTGCTTGCCCGTGGTTTCTTCCAGGACAGATTTTAATTTTATGATTTCCTCTTTCCAGGGCCCAAGGGAAGTTGAAAACTCCTGGTGCTGGGGAAGCTGTAACACATGGACCGGTTTTATATCGGACATGATTTCAAACATTTTCTTTTTACCGTCACAGGTGGTGTCGGCAACAATGATGTCTGAAAACCTGAAAAACGGACAGGTATCTGTGATGGCAAAGCCAAAACTGCTTTTGATCAAAGGGCACAAATTTCTGGGCAAAATCTCTTCCGCAGCTTCTATGGGGTCCTGGCGGGTCCCGCAAAGAGACAGCACAATGGCATCTGCAGCCACGGCAAGTTCCGTGGGAGCATACAGGCAGTAAAAACCGACCACATGATTTCCGGCGTCTTTGTGGGCTTCAATATCCACAAGGTTTTGTTCGGCAATCTGTTGAAGTTTTGTTAAAAGCGTGGGGTTCATTTTATTTTCCTATCCTTATTTTTCTGTCCATGGGGTTCCAAAACCATCGGGTTCACAAACCAATATCAT
>JAHIVS010000719.1 GCA_018816605.1 Pseudomonadota bacterium | reverse complement strand
TTCGGGCAGTTGCTGGTGCTTTCACTTTACAAGCAGTTCAAGGCCGAGGGAGAATCCTTCAAGCCGAAATACATCAAGATGCTCTCCGCGGGAGGGTCCGAGGCACCGATGCAGGTAATGGCCGAGGCCGGCGTGGATGTGACCAAGGCTTCGTTCTGGCAGGGCGGCTTCGATGTGCTCGATGCGCTTGTGGATCAGTTGGAGAAGATCACGAAGTAGTTTTGTTTGAATAGACCCCCGCAGATTTTAAATCTGCGGGGGTCTGCTTTTTCTTCAAAGAAACCGGGAATCTGGGGTTACTTCTTCTTTCTTACAGCTTCTGTTATTGAATCCAGATTGTTTCGCACAATTTTCGTGGTTGGATGCTCTGGACCCAGAGTCTTTACCAGAATAGCCAGCGCTTGCTCATAGTAAGGTCTCGCTCCGGACAGGTCTCCCATGGCTTGCAATAAATACCCCAGGTTGTTCAGGCTCGTTGCGGTGTCGGGGTGTTCCTCTCCCAGTGCTTTCTTATAGATCGCCAGCGCTTGCTCGTAGTAGGGTTTCGCTCCGGGCAGGTCTCCCATGGAATACAGCAATCCACCCAGGTTGTTCAGGCTTCTCGCGGTGTCGGGGTGTTCCTCTCCCAGTGCTTTCTTTCTGATCGCCAGCGCCTGCTCGTAGTAGGGTTTCGCTCGTGAATAATCAGCTATTGATTGTAAATAGAAGCCCATATTAATTGCCAGTCCGGCTGTGTTTTTGTCTTCTTTTTCAGAAAAATTTTTTAAAAGATGACTTAAATGGGAGTAAATTGGACTCATTCGAGTGGGGAAGCCGCTGTTATTGGCAATGTTTGCAGCTATAATTACCGCCTCTTCAACATCTTTCCAGATTTTTTGGGTCTCTCGGACCGCTTGAATATAACCAGCCACAAGCCGGTGCATCCAGATGTCACCGCTTTCGTTTTCTTCAACCAACCCTAATCCGACTAACTGGTGAATTCCCCCTGCAAAAGTTTTACCTTCTATTGCTTCAGCAAGACTTGACTTCAACACTTCTCGCGGAATCCAGACACCGGGCGCAAAACAAGCCGCGTGATCCATGATCTTCAGTGCCAACTGATCTTTGTCGTTCTCGTCCAGGCGATTGATGCTGATTGCAAAGGTCTTGCCCACATGAAGGTCATGACCTGTGGGCGAAAAATCTGCTTTTTGTAGAGATTCATGTTGAAGCGGGTTTACCTTGCGAATTTCGGCAAGATATTGTGCTGGTGACATTTCGTGCCGATAGGTATTTAAATAACTGCCCGCCATATGCAACGCCAGCGGCAAATCCCCAAGTTCATTTGCAATTTCATTCAGATCAGGGTCGCCAAGAGGAAGGTCTTCCCGAAAATGATGCAGCAGTTCCAGGCTTTGAGGTCTGGTCAAAGTTACAAGTGGTAAATGTTTGATCCCCAATTCTGGCCCCCAAACGCCTTCTCGACTGGTGACGATCACCCTGCTGCAGCCGGTTGGAGGCCGCCATTGAATCACCAGGCTTTTGTCTTCACAGTTATCAAAAACAATCAGTCGCGGAATCGGACTGATCCAATCTGAAAGAGTTGCGTTTACTCTTTCTTCAACTGGTATTTTTTCATCCAGCCCGCTGCAAGCCGCTATTTCAGTTTGAATTGCAATGGGGTCCGAAAAATCCAGCCAGAAAACACCGCCATAGAAAAACTGACCATAGCGGTGGGCAAATTCAGCCGCCAATTGAGTCTTGCCAATCCCGCCCATGCCGCTGAATGCGGCCACCGGGCCGATTGCTATTGCATCATTACCTTTCAACCAAGCCGCGAGTTGCTTGAGCTCATCTTCACGGCCCACAAATAACTCATTGCGTGCAAATTTTGGCGGCTTTGATCCCGCCGGCATGGTGGCGGGTTCTGGAATGTGATCCAGAGGCAGTTTATCGAGTTGGGCTTGGGCTGCGCGTAATTCTTCTTCGGCCGTTTTGCTCGGTGTAAGATTCAGATAATATTTTCGGTTGTCCTCGATATATTTGTCTGTATCTATATTTCGAGAATGTTCGCCATGTGCATTTTGTGTATTCCCTTTTGCTGCTTCTTTTTCGATTTCATTATCATTGGCTTTCTTCATTTACTTTTCCCCTGGAGATTCCGCTTGGGAATCATTTCTATTTTCATAATAGGTGTGAGTATTGATATTTCGAGAATGATCACCTATTGCATTTTGGATTACTGGATATGGTGGTTGGTTATTTTGATTTACAACTGGTTTCTCTTTCCTAAACAATGCAATCCAACCATAAATACTACCGCCAAGACCGACTATTATTGCAATCCAATCTGTTTGATCTAAATTTATCGAGATCGGTTTTGTTAGTGAAATATTCTTACCCAACAGAATGGTCAACACAGAAAAAATTACAATTTCAACCAAGATAAAGATAATTAGAAATATTCTTTTTTTTGTATTCATCAGTCCTCCCTGACAGTCCTGATTATTATTGTTTTTCACGTTGTGTAACAATTATAGTGATTAAATCATAGAAAGGAAACAAGCATTTTTGTGTTTAATCGAAAACAATTACTTTTTATGGAAACACATCATTTCTTTTTGCTATACTTAATCTCAATCACATTCAATCAGTCACAAGACATAAAATGACTCTACTTCTCAAACTTCTGGTCACCTTCGGCAGCAGTGTCTCCATCGGATTCGGCGTCTGGCATTTCTTCGTGCCCAAGGCCTGGAAGTGGACCTCCTACATGGACCCCGCCGCCACGGAACTGGCCATCGCCATCCGCGCAATCAACGTGTTTTTTTCGCTGTCGCTGGTGTTGTTCGGCTTGATGAATATCCTCTTCATTTTCGGCGGCAGGGCCAACCGCTATGCTGTGATCGTGCTGCTGGCTGCCACCTGCGTTTTGTGGCTGACGCGGCTGGTTTTTCAGATCATTTATCCGCAGGGGAGTATAAACCCCGCGCTGCAATACGGCATGCTGGCTGCGTTTGCGGTTGTGACGTTGTGTTATCTGATCGCGTTGGGGTTGGTGGTGTTTCAGAAAGTGACAATTAATTCCTGATACCTGATTACTCATTACTGGTTTTGACGATTCTCAGTTCCGCGGTTTTTGCGTCCCCGAGCGTAGCGAGCGGGATCAGTTCTCTATTCTCTGCTCTTATCCCTTGACACACCTCTCAATTCTGATAAAATCATTTCGATAACCATCGTAATGATTTCAAGGAGCGTACCATGACTGAACAAGAACAACTGGCCGAACTGCTGGCCTTCTTCAAATCGCTGGCGGACGAAAACCGCCTCAAGATCATCGGCCTTCTGGCGCAGCAGCCCACTTCCGTGGAGAAGCTGGCTGAGCTGCTCGGATTGAGCGTCTCGACCACTTCTCATCATCTGGCAAATCTATCAAAAGCCGGGCTGGTCAGCGCGCGTACAGAAGGGCACTATTACTTTTATTCTTTGCAGACCGAGACACTTAAATCCATGTCGCGCCATCTGCTGCAAGACGAGAATCTACCCAGGCTCTCGGAGGGCCTGGGTGAAGACGCCTTTGAGCGCAAGGTGCTCTCC
>JAHIVS010000358.1 GCA_018816605.1 Pseudomonadota bacterium | reverse complement strand
CTGATATTTAGGATGCAATCCTCATCAGACTCGCAGGCAAACTGGGCCACTCCTGATTTTTCATTGTGGGTCATGGCCCCGCCCAACTCCTCAAAAGAGATCTCTTCTCCGGTCACCGCCTTGATCACATTGGGTCCTGTGATAAACATATAGCTGGATTCTTTGACCATGAAAATAAAATCGGTCATGGCAGGAGAATAAACAGCACCACCTGCGGTGGGTCCCATGATGGCTGAAATCTGGGGGATCACCCCGGAAGCCGCTGAGTTGCGGAAAAAGATTTCCCCATACCCGGACAGGGCATCAATCCCTTCTTGAATTCTGGCCCCGCCCGAATCATTCATTCCGATGATGGGGGATCCTGTTTTCAGGGCCATGTCCATCACCTTGCAGATTTTTTTGGCCTGCATTTCCCCCAGGGACCCGGCCCTGGCTGTAAAATCCTGGGCATAGGCAAAAACGATGCGGCCGTCCACCTTGCCGTGGCCTGTGATCACCCCGTCCGCCGGAATCTCTTTGCTTTCCATGCCAAAATTGGTGCACCGGTGGGTGACAAACATATCCACTTCCCTGAAACTTCCCCGGTCAAACAGGAGCGCAAGCCGTTCCCTGGCGTTGAGCTTTCCGTTTTCCCGGCGCTTGGCAAGCGCCTTTTCTCCCCCCATTCCGAGGATTTTTTTTTCTTTTACCTTCAATTCCTGGATTTTATCTGCTGTAACGCCCATGGATTCACCCTTTATTTATATTTAAGCATTTCATTATTTGATCATTGGAACCGTCAACCCGCCATCCATCAGAAACAGGACACTTGCCTTCCGACCCTTTTCTTCCAAAGCCTTATCTATGGCTGTCTGAAGATCTCCAAACGGGCGTATAAACAACTTTGAAATAACCTCCGGTTCCACATCAGTCACCCCCCACATCTGGGCCCAGAGTCCTATTTCAGCCATTTTGGCAGCCTTGTGGTACCCCAGGACATATCCCTTTTCAATGGTGTCAAGGGCTGCCTTTGGCGTGTCGCTTCCACCCAAAAGGTCGGCAAAGGCCTTGCCGCCGATGCCGCACCGGCATTTTGCCACCAAAATCAATATCCCGTTTTCTTTCAGGGCAAGCTTGGCATTGTCAATGCCCTTCTGGGCCTGGTACAGGTCAATGTCCTGGGGAAATTTCACCACGGACACCACAATGTCGGCCTTTTCCGAAAGGGGGGCTGCAAACACCTTGTTGGCATACTCTATGGCTGCGTGGAAGGAATCATGGATATGACCGCAACAGGTGGCGTAGACCTTGTGGTGTTTATCCAAAACCGTCATGATGGAAAAGATCTCCTGCTTGACCGTTTTAATGGCATCCATCATATCTTCATGAACCGGGTTGCCCTCAAGGGCCAGAGCGCAAGCTTGCGGAACAAGGGCCAGCTTGTGATTCTGTTCGATGGTTTTAAATCCGGCGATTCCCGGCAAAAAGGATTTGCGCCCCCCGGTATATCCGGCAAAATAGTGGGGTTCCACCGAGGAGATGATAATAATCTTGTCCGCCTCAACCCCGGCCTTGTTGACATACATTTCGGTGCCGTTTGTGGAGGTACCCAAAAACACCATGTCCGCTTCGACTCTTGCATCATGGACAATAATCTTGTTCTTAACTCGTTCATAATAGGAGCCGAAGATCTGAACATATTCTTCCTGGGAGGGTCCCCTGTGGGCACCGGTTGCAATGATAAAATTATAATCGGTTTTTTTTAAGTCATCAAAGATAAATTCCAGAATCTTTTTTGTGGGGGTAGGTCTTGTGGCATCATTTACAATGACCAGCACCTTTTTGGCACCCTTTAAAAATTCTTTAAAGGGTTTGCTGTTGATGGGAGCCTGGATCGCAGATTTAATCGTCTCATCTTCATCCTTGATTTGAACGTCATTGGCCTCGAGAAAACTAATCTTGACATCATCACTGATGACGGCTGACATAGAACCCTCTTTCCCATAGGGAACCTCAATCTTCATAACAATACTCCTTTAGCGTATGGGCCCGATTTTTGTGAGCGTATCAACAAATGTATCAATCTGCGCCTGGAATAAGGCCTTGTCACCGGCCGGTATTTGAACCAGGGCAATCCTTTCCGGATCAATCCCAATGGTTTTGAAGGTGTTGCGAAGGCTTTCAACGATCTTTTTAGCCCGCTGGTTTCCGTTATGCTGACACGCATCGTCGGGGCAAACTGCTGCCATAACCCCCCAGGCATTGTTCAGAAAAGGCGCCATCAATACAGATGGCTCCAACCTTCCACCACACATATTCACAAGGATTTCATAGGCGTTGTCTTTTGTTTCGTTGTCGGGAAGAACTGATGCCTGAAGCTCGGGATAATAGGACCAGTTGCAGGCAAAGATGATGGCCTTGGCAGAATCATGGGTATTTAAAAAGGCAGCGGCGCGATCCATCAGTTCATCCCTGCCGGTTCCAAAATTATTTTCAATTTTAGCAGCCCCTGCCGGACAGACCTCAAGGCAAATGCCGCAGGCCTGGCACTTGGCAATATCCGTGATGATACCGTTATCGTAAGATCTTGCCTCATGGGGGCAGGCCCCCACACAGATGAGACACCGGGCGCAATTTAACTGGGTGGTTGAGGTGGTCCCGGGACCCTTTAGTCCCATCTCAACCAGATCCCGTCTGGCATCGGTGAAGATTTCAGTTAATGTCACCCCGGAAGAGCAGGCCGCCTCACATCGTTTGCAGTAAAAACAGGAAAAAAGTTTATCCGCTGCCGATTCTGTGGGGTCTATTTCTCCGGACAGAAGACCGAAGGCGGTAATTATCTTTGCCCGGGGGGCATCGGATTCCCAGCCGGTATGCTTGAACATGGGGCAATGTTCAAAACAATATCCACACCGGATGCAGCTTGCCAGGGTGCCCTGCCATTTTTCTAGATGGTTGAACGCTTTTATGTTGGTTTCCATGGAAATACCTTTATATTTATGGGTTCACAGAATATCTCAGGTTGGTGGCCGTCACCCAATTTTCCGGGGCCTGGGCAAGCTTGCCCGGGTTCAGAATATTATTGGGATCAAATGCGCGTTTTATGCCAGCCATTATATCCAATGAATCTGCTTTTTCAATTTTGAATGATTCCGCCTTGGAAAGGCCGATACCATGTTCCGCACTGGTGGTTCCGTTAACAGACCGGACATATTCATACACTTGTGTTATGGCCTTTTTGGCAGACGCCCACTGGTCGGCTCTTTTGGTGTCCATTAAAATCTTGGTGTGCATACACCCGGAGCCGCAATGACCGTAAGCGGTCATGACAATATTGTTTTCTGCTGCGATTTCATGAATTTTCCCGGCCATTTCCGCCATTTTTGAGTAGGGAACCGCCATGTCATCGGCAAGGGAGGTGCTGGCCAGATTGTCATCATATTTGGACAGCGCCGGAAACAACTTTTTCCGGCCCATGAATATTTTGGCCCGCTCCTTGGGGTCATAGCTGGCATGGATGTCCTGGCCATGGTGTTGTTCACAGATGCGTTTCATTCGGTTGATTTCATAATCAACCGCCTCTTTTACCATGCCGTCTGCTTCAAAAATCAAGGCCGCCGCCACCTCTTTAAGGCCCAGATTCATGGTTTTGTTCACCGCTTTTATGGCCACCGAGTCCACAAGTTCCAGCATGGACGGGATACAGCCCGATCCCATGATCGCCCCGATGGCATCTCCGGCATCTTTGAGGGAATCAAAATTGGCAATGCCCATGCACCGAAATTCCGGAATGGGAACAAAGCTTAGGGTAGCTTCCACCACAACCCCTAGGGTACCTTCAGATCCCACCATGAGTTTGTGAATCTGGTAACCGGAAGCCTCCACCCGTGTCCGGGATCCCAGCGTTATCAGCTCTCCATTTGCCAGGACCACTTTCATACCCAAAACCGCATCCCGGGTGGCCCCGTATTTGACAGACCGGACACCCGAGGCATTATTGGCGATTTCACCGCCAATGGTGGCAATTCTGGAAGAAGCCGGTGTGGGCGGATAAAACATGCCGTATTTTTTTAACGCCATATTCAGATCATCATCCACAACCCCCGGCTGAACCCGGCAATAGACATCCGCAAGGTTGATTTCAAGAATTTTATTCATGCCCTTCATATCCAGGATAATCCCCCCCTGGATGGGAACGGTCTGACCACACATACCGGACCCGCCGCCCCGGGCAAGAACCGGGATAAGATTTTCATTGGCATAGCGCATGATGTCCTGGACCTGGGAGGTGGTCTCGGGTTTGATAATGGCCCAGGGCATGGCGTGATGAACAGAAGAATCTGATCCGTACACATACAGATCACAAGGATCTGTTTTAATATTGTTTT
>JAHIVS010000357.1 GCA_018816605.1 Pseudomonadota bacterium | reverse complement strand
TGTTTCCCGGCAACAAGGAGCTGTCCGTGTGCATGGGGGTTGCCCTCATGAACCAGGCAAAATTCAAAGATGCCCTGCCCTTTTTCACCCTGTTCAAAGATGATCCGGGCATGGATCCATATATCACAATTTGCAACACCCGGGAGCAAACACCATGATCCAAGATTATAAACTTGCCAATTTAGAACAACGGGCCCTAAAACTGAAGGCCCAGAGACAGGAAATACTGACCAGCCAATCGGAAAAAGCCCTGGACCTTATATTTGAAGCACCTTCGCCTGCAACACTGGTCCAGTCCTTTCCGGACCAGGACCTTTATTTTCTCATGCACAAAATCGGCGGTCAGGACTTTTTGCCCGTACTGGCCATGGCCACCTCTGCCCAATGGGAGTATATTCTGGATGTGGAGGTCTGGAACGATGACCGCCTGGATATCCGAACCATGACCCAGGCATTTGACCTGCTGTTCCAGGCAGATCCCAAGCGCCTGCTTCGCTGGATCATCAAGGAAAAACCCGATTATTTCGAATTTTATCTGTTTGAAAACATGACCGTCTTTATCCGGGAGCACGATGAATGGATACCCGAAGATTTTGATGACTATATCACCCTTGATGATAAATTTTATTTCAGGTTCCCCCACAAAATCGACCCGGATGATCCCGACGCCCCGAATGAAACCGCTGACCCCACGGACCCAGGAGAGGACCTGGGCAAAACCCTTACCCAGGATGCACCGGAACTCATTGAACGAATGCTGCGGACCTTGGCTGAAATGGATCTTTCCGTATACCACGGCCTGCTTTTGGAAACCTGTGCTGTGCAGGGTGCAGAGACCGAAGAAGAGCAATTCCGCCTCAGGAACGTCCGCCTGGCGGAAAAAGGATTTTTGCCCGCCCATGAGGCCATCGGCATTTACCAGCCCACGGATGTTGCCTCCCTCAGGAAAAGACCGGCAAGTGCCCGATCCCCCGAAGCCTTTGATCCGGATATGCCCCTGCCCCCCCAGCTGTTTACCCAGTTCATTGAGGGGGATACTCTTTTTATACGGGCCCTGGATCTTCTGGACCCGGATTTCATTCTCCTCCTTCAATCTGAACTTGCGGCCCTGAGCAATAAAATCATTTCCGCAGACAGGGTTAAAATCAGAAACCCTGAGTCCATTCAAAAGATCATTCAAAAAGCCACGGCCTACCTGAGCCTGGGGCTTGAGGTCATGATCAGGAAGGAGCCCACCATTGAAGCGGCCCGGGATATTATTGAACATTATTTTCTTGAAGATATTTTCAGAACCGGTTCACGGGCCGGAATCCAGCTGAAGACCAAGGCCAAAACCTGGTATAAAACAAGTTTTATGAAGGAAAAGAACCTGCCCTTGGGTTTTATGACAGAAGACTATCTCGGGGTTATGGGCGGCCTGTTTCTGGAGCGGCCCATGTATTTTGACAATTATCGGGAAGGGCAATTATACCGCCATTTTACAAGCCTTGCAGATATCAAGATAACCGACACCCTCCTCACCCGGATCATCCATATAGACCAGATGCTGGCAAAGCTCCCCCTGGATGTCCGCTCCTTTACCCACGGGGTCTTAACCTATAAAAGCCTGATTCTGACCCTGTGGGCCAGGAACAGGCTGGGCCTGGATAAAGGGGGACAATGCAGTTTGAATCCCATTGAACCTTCGGTCTTCAAACCTTTTTTTGCAGCCCTTTTCTCCTCGGATATTCCCGGGAAAATTGATGATCTGAAGGGCCATGATCTTTCGCTCTTCATGGCAGAGCTCCTTGACTGCCATGAAGATGACCTGACCGACGCTTTCCTGGAAGTATTGTCCGGCCTGATAAGAGAAATAGGGGAAGAATACGGCAGTGTCGCCCCGGGAGATATGGACCCCCGTTTTATTCTCCATTTTCTACTGGCCCCGGAGCCCCGGAAGAATAAAAAACCCACAAGCAAAAAATCCTGAGGATGTAAATTTTCATGGACCGGGTGTTATCAAAAAAACTTCCCCACATAACCATATCCCCCCAACCGGGGATAGTGGTGCGGTATATGAAGATGTCCCATATGGTGAACCTGATTTTGCGCCTGATCCTGGACCCGGATTACAAAAAAAGGGCCCCCATACCCCTTGGCCCGGGGGATTTTCAGATCCCCTTTTTGTCAGACGATGAACTGAAAATGGTCAATTCCTTTAAAGCACAGAAAAAACAGATTGAATGGCTTTGCGGAAGATTTTCACTGAAAACCCTTGTCCGGGAGTTCTGCTGCAAGGACACCGCCCTTTTTGACATTCGCATTTCCTACCATAAAAAAGGCGCCCCCTTCCTCAACTTGTATCCGGATCTGCCCATTTCCCTTTCCCACAGCGGAGATTTCACGGCGGCAGCCATCTGCCCCGGTTCCCGTATCAACCTGGGAATCGACATTGAAAAAATCGGAAAAATACCAGAAGCGTTTTTTATGAAGACCGCATTCACCCAGAAAGAAATTTCCCATATGCCCCCGATTGCCCATGGGATATACCGCAACTGGACCCTGAAGGAAGCGTTTTTAAAATACATAAAAATGGGATTCAACGAAAGTCTTCACCAGGTGGAAATCATTGACAACAAACTTTTTTACCATGGCCGGCAACAGGAACTTTCTTTCTGGTCAACCACAATTGAAAACCGGTACGTGCTGAGTATGGTTGCTGATCCCTTTTAAGAAAACAGGATCAGGTTTCCTTGTCCGGAGCCGGAACCGGCACTTCTATCCTTCGGGGATCTTTAATTCCGGGACACCGGAAAAAATGATCGGTTTGAAACATCAATGCCCGCAATTGTTCATCCAGGGATTTGCGGAGGGCCTCGCATTCTTCATGGGATGCATCCGCTGGAACGTGGATAAGATGATCTCCATATAAAAAAATTATTTTTGAAAAGGGCTTGGGAATAATGGACCGGTCCCAGCTTGAGATCCGCCAGCTGCGATCTGCATTCCACATGACCGGTACAATGGGAAGGC
>JAHIVS010000356.1 GCA_018816605.1 Pseudomonadota bacterium | reverse complement strand
TTTTCATGCCGAACAAATAAACGGCGGCTGAAGTAACGTATCCACCGGCTGCCAGGGCCACGCCGCAGAGCAGATCAAATCCGATCCACAATCCCCAGGGATTGGTGTCGTCCAGATTGGTAACCGCGCCGATTCCCTGGGTGAACCTGAGAACCGTCAGAACAAGTCCGGCTGAAAGAATGATGCCGGTGATCACATTAAAAGGCGTGAAAATAGAATTTTTCGCCATGGGTTTATCCTGGGCAGCCATTTATTCCTCCTCTTTCACGGAAGTATCAGGGGATGCTGACGCTTCCGGTGCATCTTCATCTGTTGTCGGCTCATCGGGAGATGCGGGTTCAGCCGCTTTTGCTGCTTTTTCCTCGGCCTTTTTTACCGCTTCTGCCACTGCTTTTTTCACTTCAGCGGTAATGGCGGTCTGCTTTTCCTTGGTCATTTTTTCTTTCAGCTTGGACAGCTGGGTTTTCATTTCTTCGGCAGCCAGTTCCTGGGCCTTTTGAACGGCCGCATCCTGTTCTTCCCTGGCAATTTTATCTTTTCGTTTTGAAATGGCATAAACCCCTGTGAGCAGCACCGGCCACAGGCCCACAATAATGGGAACCGATCCCAGGGCGCCGGCGGTGAACTGGGGAGCCGGAATATTGCCCAGGTCTTCTCTCATGCCGATCTGTTCAAAGGGGACCTGTGACAGATACAGCCAGCTGGTACCGCCCATTTCATGCTCCCCGTAAAGATGCGGGACATATTGATCCGGGTTTTTGGAAATCCGTTTCCAGGCCATATTGATCAGGTCCGACCGTTTTCCGAAAATCAGGGCCTCTTTTGGACAGATTTCCACGCATCCGGGAAGTTTGCCTTCTTTGATCCGGGGCAGGCACAGGGTGCATTTGGTGACCTTGGGTGTTAACGGATCATTATAGGTGTAGGCGGGTATGTTGAAGGGGCAGGCCACCATGCAATACCGGCACCCCACGCACAGGGATTCCTCGTAGACCACGGCCCCGGACGGATCTTTTTTCAGAGCCTTTACAAAGCAGGCCGATGCACAGGCAGGTTCCTGGCAATGGTTGCATTGGGTTTTGGCAAAACGGGACCCAAATTTATTGACCACGGTAAAGGTGGCTTCTCCGGTCCTTCTTTTTCCATCCAACAGGGTGAGGTCGTCAAAGGGTTTGTCCGGTTTTTCAAGTGAATTCACCGTATTGCAGGCAAGCTCACATTTTCGGCATCCGATGCATTTTGTGGCATCGTGGAGGACACCGAAACTGTCGGGATACCCTGTAAAATGTTTGTTTGATGCGGCATGGGCGATTGCCCCGGCACCGGTTGTCGTTCCGAGTGCTGCGGTTATGCAGCCAAGAAACTTTCTTCGGGAAATGGCCATAAATCCACCTTTATTGTCTACAAAAATTTTTTATTGTTTTGGTCATGGCATCTATCTTCATGGCACGCGTTTTACGACGCCTTCAGTTCATGGCATTTAATACAATCTGTCGGCACGACGCTTTTCACTTCCATCTTCTGGTGGCAGGTGATGCACTGGCCATGGTATGCCCCTTTAAGTCCCGGTTTTCCCGAGTCCAGATCCGGTGTTTCTCCGTGACAGGAAGCACACTTGGGCGGGGTCAGGGTGGCCGGGCTGTTATGGTGGCATCCCATGCACAGGGTTAGTTCATTCCCGTGGAAGGCTTTTGCCATGCTGCTCTGTCCGGCCCGTTCAAAAATTGCCTGGACCACCATCCGGTGGGGGAACTGGCTGGGTTTGTATTCATCTGCAATGGTTTTGATGGAGATTGTTTCCGGTATGTTATCCAGATCAACTTTTGCGTAGGGGGGTGTCTGGTTTTGGCGCACCGTCTGGGCCAGATTGCCAGCCGCCTTTTTGTCTGTCAGAAGTTCCATGGGCGTCTCTTTGGCATCCACATTGTGACAGGATGCGCAGGCATTTTCTTTAAAGGCTTTGTCCGGCATCTGGGAATGGCAGCCGGCACAGTCTTTGGCTTTTTTAAGTTCGTTGTGGCAGCCCAGGCAGCTTTGGGGTTTGTCGGCGCTGTGCATGGCCTGGGCAAGTTTGATATAGCCGCCTTTTTCATCTCCCTTATCGGTGTGGCAGGAATCACACTTCTTCAGGGTTTCATGGTGGCAGGCCTTGCAGGTTTGTACTTTTTCTTCATGGGATTTATGATCAAAGGCCACAGGATCCATATACTGGGCAACGGTTTTTTTATTTTCCGCAGGGTCAGAGCCCAGGATGGTCCATCCGGTCAGCAGCGCGGCATCGGGCTGATTGCGCTGGAGCCTGGGGATCTCTTTTGCCACCTTTATTTTTTCCTGAGCCGCCTGTTCGTGACAGCCTTGGCAATCAACGGGACCGGTTTGGATCTTTTTTTCGGTGAGTTTCAGATGACAGGCCACACAGGAATCGTGGGCTGCGTTCCGGCCAGACCGGATACCGTCTTCAGCAGTTTCCTTATGACAATATACACAGGCGCCTTCTTCGCCTTTTTGGTAAAAGATCGCCTTGGTTTTTTCATTATAACTATGGTGGCAGGCGTTGCAATTTGTCTCTTCGGATTGAACGGTTGAGGGGATTTCTTTGGCGCTTTCATGTCTGAAATGAAGGGATCGGTCAAAATTTATTTTTTTCCAGGAGGACTCCAGGTTGAAATCGGCATTATGGCAGGCACGGCACTCGGCCTCCATGGGACCTGTGGCCTGGGCTGTCTTTTTTGTCTCTTCATGGCAGGCAATGCAGTTGTCATGGTAAAGATCCATAAGGTTCCGGCCCGGTATCTCTTCGGTCCGTTTGAATTTAAAAAGAGTGGCCTCCTCTTTTTTCTCATGGCATTTGGCACATTGCCCCTCAACTGCCTGGGTGTGCATGTCATGCTTGAATTTAACCGCCGGCATGTCTTTGTGGTCCGGAGAGGACGGAATATCAATGGTGAGGATATCGGGCCGTTTTTCGCCTGAATCTTCCATGATTTTCACACTGGTAAACGCGATTAAAGGAAATAAACACAAAACTGCCGTTGTTGCAAACAACAGCCGAAACGGTCTTTGTCTTAACATAACCCGATCCCCTGGTTGACATTAAAAATTATTGTTCAGTTATCCTTGCACTATTTTTCCGGATAATTTCCTACTAAAATTGTAGGAATTTCTTTAAAAGAAACCAACCGATTTGTCAATAAAAAACGAAAATATCCGGTAATTTGTTTGGGTAAAAATAAATTTTTCTGCTGCCCATATTGAGGGTTAAAATCAATGGTTATTCCAGGAAGGCAAGGTCCGGGATGGGCACAAGTTTTTTTTCAAAATTCAGGCAGACCAGCTCCAGGGAACAGGAGACCGCCGGTTTTTTCCCTTCCGGCCGCCAGGCTTCATGGGAAAAGACAATGCGATAATCTCCCTGTTTTTCCCAGGTGGTCCGGATATCCAGAAGATCGCCGAATACGGCCCCGTCATGGAACCCTAAACTTGTTTTGTAAACGGCAAAACCGATTTTGTTTTCATGCCACATCCGGGCAAGAACTTTTACGCCGATAACATCTTCCCTGGCCCGTTCAAAAAATTTCAGATAATTGGCATGGTAAACCACCCCTGAATGATCCGTATCTTCGTAATAAACCTGGGCGGTAAAATGGTGAATCTGTTTGGTCTCAGTCATAAAAGGGTATCCTGATCTCCTCAATTGGTTTCTTCGATTTCAAGTTATAGCGCCAAAGCGGATTCTTTTCAAGTCCCATGTCGGCTCGCCAGAAGGAGAATCTTCTGGAAATGATTGATTTGCCTGTTAAATTAAGGTAAATTTGTGCGGATAGTGGGGTCAGGCTTGTGTTGTTGGGGCAAACCCCAACAACACAAGCCTGACCCCAATCGACGACGACCCCAATCGACCCAATCGGAAATAAGGAGTCTTGCATGAGCGATCATACCCCGAGATTGATGGATGCCCTGGATGCCTTTGAAGAGGGGATCTACATTGTCAACGAAGATTTTACCGTCGAGTACATGAACAAGTTTATGAAAGATTATTTTGGAGACGGGGTGGGCAAAAAATGCCACGAGGTGCTGGTCAATTCCAAGAAACCCTGTGGCTGGTGCAAATACGGCGAGGTGTTTGGGAAGAATGAAACCCACCACAGTGAAGTGTATCTTGCGTCTGTCGGCAAGACATTTGCCCTGTCGGAAATGCCGGTGACCAATCGGGACGGAACCCGTTCAAAGCTTTCCATCTACAGGGATATTTCCAAAAGCGTTGAGCAGGAGGCCAAATTGAAGTCCTCCAGAGAAAGCTACCAGCGCCTGTTTAAGCATGTGGGCTGCGGGGTCTTCATCAGCAGCAAGGAGGGACGGTTTCTGGATGTGAACCCCACGCTGTTAAAGATGCTGGGTTACCAGGACAAGGATGAGTTCCTTTCCCTGGATCTTGCCACGGATCTTTATTTGAGGCCCGCCGACAGACGGGAATACCAGAGGAAGATAGAGAAAAAGGGTCAGGTGGTGGAGTATGAGGTCCAGTGGAGAAGGCGGGACGGCCATATTCTCCATATCCTGTTGACCAGCAATGTCCGGTATGACAGTCATGGGAAGATCCTGGGGTATGAAGGGATCGTGGTGGATCAGACCCAGAGAAAGCGCATTGAAAACCAGATTCGGGAGGCCCATGATTTTTTGGAGAAAACCATTTCCTGTTCTCCCAATGCCATTATGGCCATGGACATGACCGGGGGGATCAAGTTGTGGAACCATGGGGCTGAAGAGGTTTTCGGATATTCTGCAGACCAGGTGGTGGGCAAAATGAGCATCCAGCAGATTTACTCCAGGGCGGTTTCCAAAAAAGTGATGGAGATGATGAAGGCCGATGGGTATGGCGGAAAGGGACGGCTCAATTCATACCCCCTCGCCTTTACCAAGGCCAATGGTGAGCTGGTCGAGGGCAACCTGTCTGCCAGTATTATTTACGATGAACAGGGAAATGAACTGGCATCGGTGGCGATTTTTGTGGATTTGAAAGAGCTGCTCACTTCAGAGCGGGAACTTTCCGCGGCACGCCAGCATCTTCTTCAGTCGGAAAAGCTTGCGGCCATGGGCCGGCTGACCTCCCAGATTGCCCACGAACTGAACAACCCGCTGTTCGGGATTATGAATACCCTTGAACTGATGAAAACGGAAATATCGCCCACCAACAAACGACGGAAGCTTCTGGACATGTCCTTGTCTGAAATCATGCGTCTGGCAGACATGCTGAAGAAGATGCTCTCTTTTTCAAAACCGGACCAGGAAAAGCGGGCAGCGCTGGATATCACGACAATTCTGGATGAGTTGTTGCTCCTGTATGAAAAACGGTTCAGGGAAAACAGTATCAAGCTGGTGCTGAATCTGATGAAAAACCCCGGGAATATTTTTGCATCAAAGGACCAGTTGCGCCAGGTTTTTATCAATCTGTTTTCCAATGCCATGTATGCCATGCCCGATGGCGGCACCCTGAAAATCGGCACGGCTGCCACTCCGGATATGCTCAAAATCACCATCGAAGATACGGGGACCGGCATTAAGCCCGAGCATATCGGGAAAATATTTGATTCTTTTTTCAGCACCAAAACCGAAAGTGTTCAGGGGGTGGGGTTGGGGCTTTCGGTCTGCTATGGGTTCATAAAGGACCATGGCGGGGATATCTCTGTGACATCCAGGGAGGGAGAATGGACACGATTTGTCATTTCCCTGCCCCTGCTCTGAACAAGCGTTCAACACCGAAAATGCGGGCGGTTTTTGCATGGGGGCCTGGTTCTTCAGAAAAATCTGGACAGGGCAAAGCCTGCCCACACCCCTGAAAGGCCCAGAATCACCTGTATTCCAAGGTTGGCCAGGGCGATCCCGGTCTGGCCATTTCTGACCAGAAAGAAAATTTCATATCCAAAGGCAGAAAAGGTGGTGAACCCGCCCAGAAATCCGATGAACACAAGGGCGCGGATCTCGGGGGTGAAAAGCTCCCGGGTTTCGGAAATCCCCCCCAGAAATCCAATGATAAGACAGCCTGAAATGTTGACCGTCATCGTTCCCAGGGGCAACCAGGCCCCCTTGTATAAAAAAAGGGTGGTTTCGTAGACAAGGTATCTGCAAACGGCGCCTGCAAAACCCCCCATTCCCACCATTAGTATCTTCAGCATGGCATTTTTCCTGTTCAAGCCTTGGCGGTTTCCCGTCGCTCTTTGCCAATGAATATCAACCATATGCCGACGGGCCTGCCCTTTAGTAATCGAAAAAAAGAAAGAATGCCAGGCGCTTTTTTAAAGGGCAGTTGGTTTTTTTAAAAAATTGATATATTTATTATATTTATTATAGTTATTATATTCGCTTGACAAATATAATTCCATGTAATAACTATAAAGCCTGTAATACCATAAATGCAAAAAAAAGGAGGCATTATGGAAGACACGTTGACTGTATTTACGGCAAGCAAGTACTGCAATGTTTCGTCAAAGACCATTATTAATTGGGTGGAGGCAGGTCACATAAAAGCCTACAAAACCGTGGGCGGCCACCGCAGGATTAAGAAGAGCGATCTTGAGGTGTTTATGCGAAACCAGGGAATTCCCATTCCCCACGAAAAGGATGGCAGCAGCAGAAAGAAGATTCTGGTGGTGGATGACGACATGATTATTGTGGAATCCATTGTCCAGGCATTGGAGGAAGACGAATTCGACTACGAGGTGCTTTCTGCTTCCGACGGGTTTGAGGCAGGGCTCCAGGTAAACCATTTCCACCCGGATCTGTTGATTTTGGATATCATGATGCCGGATATCAAAGGCTATGAAGTTTGTAAAAAAATCAAGACCAATGAACAGACCCGGAATACAAAAATCATTGTCTTGTCCGCCTACCTGGATGATGAAAAATTTGCACAGATGAAGGAAAACGGTGCGGATGTCTGCTTTTCCAAACCTTTGCCGCTTCCCCAGCTCAAAGACGAAGTGGCCAAATTACTTGGACTAAAATAACAAGGAGGCAGATCATGAATTTAAGAGAATCTTTGGAAAAAAAGAGATTTGTTGTGACCTCTGAAATCCAGGCTCCCCTTGGCGACGATGAACCGGAAGCACTGATTGAGAGTCTGAAAAAAATCAAGGGCCGTGTGGACGGGGTGTCTGTCTCGGAAGTGGAGCTTGAAGGGGTTGTCGGCGACAGCATTAAAACCTGTGATCTTTTAAAGAAAAATAAGTTTAATGCCATTTACCAGACCACCACCCGGGATAAAAACAGGTACCAGCTCCAGAAGGATCTGACCCTGGCCCATGAGACAGGCGTGGAAAATCTTCTGGTGTTTACCGAAGACTATCGGATTTCAGGAGATACCCTCCAGGAGTCCATGTTTTTTCATGTGGATTCGGGAAAGCTCGGCTCTGTCCTGGACCATCTTAAACAAGGGGTGACCATTGAAGGCAAGGAACTGGAGGCCAGAATGGATTTCATGCTGGGTTCCGGCGTTGAAACCCCCTGGGGACGGAATATGCCCAAGCGGGGGATGGAGGAAATGGAGGACATGCTCAATGTGGGAACCGGGTATTTTTTGACCACTCCCATCTTTGACGTGGATCAGTTTGAAAAATTTATGAAGCAGGTGGCGCCCTTCCGTGTGCCGGTTATCGCAGAGGTGATGATCCTTCGCACCGCCGGCATGGGAAAATTTTTAAATCGTCATTTCAAATCCGGACTTGTTCCTGAGTGGGTAATCCAGAAGCTGTTAAAAGCACCGGACAAGACAAAGGCAAGTATTGAGCTTTTTGCTGATACAGTCAACAGCCTTAAGGATATCTGCCAGGGAGTGCATATCATCACCATCGGCGGAGAGGATCGGTTGGGATCGTATCTTAATGCAGCCAAATTGAGATAAGGGGGAGCTTGTAATGGCAGAGGCAATTAGGATTGACACTCTGGATATTGAATTTAAGGGGGAGGTACTGGACAAGGTACCGGATGCCAATTTTGACCTGTGTCTGACCTGCGGCACCTGCACGGGCGGGTGTCCTGCGTCGGAGCAATTTGATATGGACCCCAGGAAACTGATCAGGATGCTGAACCTGGGGATGGATGATGAGATCCGCAAAACAAATTGGAAATGGGTCTGCTCCATGTGCGGACGGTGCGTGTTGGGATGTCCCATGAAAATTAATGTGCCGGCACTGGTGTTTAATCTGCGGGCCAGCATTCCCAGGGAAAAAAGACCCAAGGGAATCCTGGGCTCCTGCGACCAGCATATCCGGACAGGAAGCGCCATGGGCGCCCAAAAGGACGATTTTGAATTCACCGTCCTGGATGTGGCCGAAGAGATCCGGGAAGACCATGAGGGCTTTGAAGACCTGTATGTGACCGTGGACCGGGAAGGGGCTGCCATGGTACTCAACCAGAACTCCCGGGAACCGGTTACCGAACCCGAGGAAATGGGGCCTTTGTGGAAGATTCTCCACATGGTGGGCGCTGACTGGACCTATCCGTCGGTGATGTGGGCCGGTGAAAATTATTGCATGTTCATGGCCGATAATGAGGGGTGGAAATATATTATAGAGGAGTTTGTCCACCATGTGGACAACAATCTGAAAAGTCCCATGGTGGTCAATACCGAATGAGGTCACTCTTATTTTGCAATCCTGGAAGGATTGCGCAAATTTAAGATCCCCCACAAATTTGAACTGATCACCATTATTGAATTGTATGCCCAGTGGATCAGGGAGGGAAAACTGAAGGTCAACTCCGACTGGAACAAGGAAATAGGCGCAAAATTCACCGTGCAGGATCCGTGCAATATCGGGCGCAAAAGCGGGTCCAACAAGATTGTGGACGATCTGCGGTTTGTGATTAAAACCGTGGTGGGTGAGGAAAATTTCATCGATACCGTGCCCAACCGGGAGAATAATTTTTGCTGCGGCGGCGGCGGCGGGGCGCTCCAGGCTGGGTTCCCCGACCAGCGGCGGGCCTATGGAAAGACCAAGTACAACCAGATAGCCGCAACCGGTGCCACCTATGTGATCGCTCCCTGCCATAATTGTCACGGACAGATTGAAGATATCGGCCATCATTTTGGCGGTACCTATCATGTGGTCCATTTGTGGACCATCATTTGCCTGGCCATGGGGGTTTTGGCTGAAACCGAACGAACCTATCTCGGGCCGGATCTGGCCGAGGTCGGGCTATGAAAAGGAGGGATGCAATGGCCAAAAAAGGTAATGGGTCGGTAATGGTAGTCGGTGCCGGCATCGCCGGCATCCAGGCGTCTCTGGATCTGGCGGATTCGGGATATCTGGTTTACCTGGTCGATAAAAACACAGCCATTGGCGGAACAATGGCGCAACTGGACAAAACCTTTCCCACCAATGACTGCTCCATGTGTATTATTTCCCCCAAACTGGTGGAAGCGGGCCGTCACCTCAATGTCGAGCTGATGACCATGACCCAGGTTGAATCCGTGACAGGGGAAGAAGGGGAATTTACGGTCACCTTAAAAGAAGATGCCCGGTTCATAGATCCGGAAAAATGCACGGCCTGCGGCGAGTGTGCCAAGGTATGCCCCGTGGAACTGCCCAGCCAGTTTGACGAAAACTTAAGGGACCGCAAGGCGGCCTTTAAGCTCTATCCCCAGGCCATGCCTTCGGCTTTTTCCATAGAAAAACGGGACAAGGCCCCCTGCCGTCTGACCTGCCCTGCCGGACTCAATGTCCAGGGCTATGTCCAGATGGTCAAACAGGGCAAGTTTAAAGAGTCCCTGGAAATCATCATGGAGCAGCTGCCTTTGCCGGGCGTTCTGGGACGGGTATGCCCCCATGAGTGCGAGGATGCCTGCAGAAGGTGTGATGTGGACGAACCGGTTGCCATAAGGGATTTAAAGCGCATGGCAGCCGATAATTTTGACCCCCGTGAAGTTGAGATTTTATGTGCCGAAAAGATCGGCAAACGGGTGGCCATCGTGGGCTCCGGTCCTGCCGGTTTGTCCGCAGGTTTTCATCTGGCGAAAAAAGGGGTGGACGCCACCATATTTGAAGCCCTGTCCCAGGCCGGCGGTATGCTGAGAGTCGGTATTCCCGACCATCGGCTGCCCAGACAAGTGCTGGACAAGGATATTGAAGTTGTGACCAATCTGGGGGTGGAACTAAAGCTTAACAGTCGTCTGGGCAAGGATTTTACCGTAGACAGTCTGCTCTCCGACGGGTATGACGCGGTGTTTCTGGGCCTGGGCGCCCACAAGGGCATTGAGCTGGGAATTCCCGGCGAAGAGCTTGGCGGCGTGCGTCAGGGGGTTGATTTTTTAAGGGAGCTCAATCTGACCGGCACCACCATCGTGGGTAAACGGGTGGGCATCATCGGCGGCGGAAACGTGGCCATTGATGTGGCAAGATCTGCTATACGCCTGGGAGCCGAACAAGTGACCATTCTCTACCGCAGGACCCGCAGGGAAATGCCGGCCTGGGAAGAGGAGATCTGTGCGGCAGAAGTCGAGGGCACAAAAATTACCTACCTGGCCGCTCCCCAGGAGATTCTCGGGGAAAACGGGCAGGTGTCAGGTGTCCGGGTCATTAAAATGGAACTGGGGGAACCGGATTCTTCGGGCAGGCGAAGGCCCATTCCCGTTCCGGGCAGTGAGTATGTCATCGACATTGACCAGCTCATCCCGGCCATCGGCCAGCGGCCGGATCTGTCGGCCCTTGAAGACCTGGCAGGCTTGAAAATCAGCCGCTGGAACACCACCGAGGTGAATCCAATCACCCTGGCAACGGACAGGCCGGGGGTTTTTGCCGGAGGCGATGTCCAGACAGGACCGGGCGTTGCCATTGCCGCCATTGCTGCGGGCATGGAAGCTGCCGAGTCCATTTTTCGGTATTTGACAGGTGTGGACATGGAAGCCGGCCGGGAACTGCCCATTGTGGAAAACCCCGAGTACCGGCCCCTGGAGGCAGATACAAGGATCGAGCACCGGTATAAAATGCCGGAACTTAGCCTGGACCTGCGGGCCGGCAATTTCAACGAGGTGGAACTGGGCTATGGCCTGGAAGAGGGCCAGAAGGAAGCGGCCCGGTGTCTGAACTGCGGATATTGCTCCGAGTGCATGCAATGCGTTCCTGCCTGCCTGGCCAATGCCGTGGATCATTTCATGCCGGCAAAAACCCATACCATTGAAGTGGGGGCCATTATCCTGGCGCCGGGGTTTACACCCTTTGAACCCACCCAGATGGTCACCTATTGCTATGGTCACAGTCCCAATATCATGACCAGTCTGGAATTTGAACGGGTGCTCTCGGCCTCCGGGCCCTATGGGGGGCATCTGGTAAGGCCCTCGGATCACAAGGAACCCAAGAAGGTTGCCTGGCTCCAATGCGTGGGGTCCCGGGATATCAACAAGGGAGACCATTCCTATTGCTCCGGGGTCTGCTGCATGTATGCCAACAAACAGGCGGTGATTGCCAAGGAACATTCGGCCAAAGGTCTGGATGCCGCCATTTTTTTCATGGACATGAGAACCCAT
>JAHIVS010000355.1 GCA_018816605.1 Pseudomonadota bacterium | reverse complement strand
AGACCGAGGGCTGGCCAAAGCCCGTGGCAATGATTTTCAATGCCCTTCTGACAAACCGGTCGGGATTTTTTTTCGATACCTGGACCATGGAGCTGGGCTGGAGCAGGCGCATCTCTTCAATCACATCCAGGATCAAATAGGTCAGGTCATTGACCCCGTCCTTGTTGTCCTCGGTCACCCCCCCCAGGTTGATCAGACAAAAATCCACATAGGTGTTGCTTTCCTTTGCCGTCACCCCCACCTTGGGCGGTGCCGGATGGTTGTGGAACTTTATCCAGAAACAACAGAGAAGCTCCCTGGCTTTCTCCCGGGTGAGACGACCCGCCTCAAGGTCCTGTTTGTAAAAGGGGTAGAGGTTCTGATCCAGACGTCCAGGGTTATAGGCATCCCAGGGATTAAGTTCTGTTATCACCCCCACATGGAGAAACCAATAATACTGGAGGGCTTCGTGGAAGGTATCCGGTTTGCGTTCCGGCACTTTTCTGCAGATCTTTGCCAGGTCCTTGAGCTCCTGTCTTCTTTCGGGACCAGCCTCCTTTTCGGCCAGTTCTTCCAGGGAACGGGCATGGCGATTGGCAAAAGCGATCAGGGCATCGGCTGCAATATCAAGGGCGGTTAAGACCTCCTGCCGTTCAAGGGCCCGGGTATCCTCAAAAAAATCAAGCCTGTCCATGGCCGCCTGAATTTTGTCTTTCAAATCGCCAAACCCATTGGTGTAAATCAGATCTCCGCCTGCGGTATGGCCCGGGGAACGCTGCTCCTGGAATTCTGTAAATATACCGGCAAAAAAGGCATCCTTCCAGGAAGGTTCCATGGCGGAAAATATTTTTTCCCGGATGGTTTTGCCCTTCCAGAACGGAATAACGGTCCGGGCATACACCTGTTTTGTCTCCCGGGAAACCCCATAGGCCACCCTGGGACGGGAGTCCAGTACCTCAAGGTCTTCAAGGGAATGGAGGCACACCTCCGGATAGGTGGGAACCGCCTTGGGAAAAGGCCCCCTTTCCCCGACTATCAGTTCATTGTCATCGATAAAAATCTGCTTGTGGGCAAGGATATGGGCAAGACACAGGGCCCGCTGAACCGGGACACTCTGGTCCGGGCTCACCCGTGTTTTATAAAATTGGGTCACCAGCTCGGCCCGCTCATGGGAGAGGGTCACCTTTTTTGCAAGACTCTTTGTTCGCAGCTGCGCTATCCGTTGGTTCATTTTATCCCCCAATCCTTGTTGTAAACCCGCTGGCCTCAAACCGATGCCGGACCGCTTCCACCTGTTCTTTTGCAGGAGGACGAATATGGGTTGCTCTGTTTTCCATGTTCAGCCGCTCATACTTGCCGGCGCCCGTATGATGAAAGGGCAGAATATGAATTTCCCGGTAAAGGGTCTCCCGGGTCAAAAATTCGATTATCCCGGCGATATTTTCCCTGGTATCGGTCAGGGTGGGAATCAGGGGAAACCGCAGTTTCAGATCCACTCCAAGGCGGGAAAGCTGTTTCAGATTCTCCAGAACCAGCCCCACGGGCTTTCCTGTGGCCGCCTGGTGATCAAGAGGCGCCATTATCTTGATATCGAAAAACACCAGATCCGCCTTTGTGGCAGCTGGTTTCAAAATCTTGAAAGGGGCAAATCCCGAAGTGTCCAGGCAGGTGTGTATTTGCCTTTCCCAACAGGCATCCAGCAGGGGGAAAAGCAGCTCCGGACAAGACAGGGGCTCGCCGCCTGAAAAGGTGACCCCGCCGTTGGAGTCATCGTAATAAATCAGGTCTTTTTCAATCTCCCGGACCAGGATTCCCACAAGCGCGTTTATGGCTGGACCTGCTTTCCGGGCAGCGGCACCCGAACCCATGGCCTGGCTTTCCGGGTTGTGGCACCAGGCGCAGGCAAGGGGGCATCCCTGGAAAAACAGGGTGGTCCGGATGCCCGGTCCGTCATGGAGGGAATACCGCTGGATTTTAAAAACATGGGGCCTGATATCTGCCATGGAAACCATGCCGTCCTTCTAATTTCCCTGCATCATCTGCTGCAGTTTTTTTTCAAGTGCTTCTGCCTTCTTTGTTTCCCCGTTCTGTTACAACCGCTGAATT
>JAHIVS010000354.1 GCA_018816605.1 Pseudomonadota bacterium | reverse complement strand
TGAAACCCGTAGAGATCAGGGAATTGTCCGACTGTGTTCGCAGCGTTCTTGCCGGGCAAAAACAGAGCAACACCAACTAAAAATTAACGAACAGCAATGGGGGAAAGAGTGCATGTCTTTAAAGGATGACAATACCATCAAACAAATTGTTTCAGAGGTCCATCGCAGCCAGCGGGACCGGGAGAAAACCTATCGGGAAAGAGCCCTCAAGCTTTTTCCCTGGATCTGCGGCCATTGTGCCCGGGAGTTTGACGGCAAACGCCTGCGGGAGTTAACCGTCCATCATAAGGACCACAACCATGACAACAATCCTCCGGACGGCAGCAATTGGGAGTTGTTGTGCATTTACTGCCACGACAATGAGCATTCCCGTGACCAGGTGGCCGACGCCTATGCCCAGGGACCGTCCGAAAGGTCTTCGGACGATGATTTTAAGGACAATCCCTTTGCAGGCCTGGGGGAGTTGTTAAAGGGCAAATTGTCCGGATAAAACAGATGGCAAAGACAAAACTTCATAAATATGAGCGGGTCCGGCATCTGCCCAACGTGACGTTCTCCGAATTGGGGGAATCTGAATCCCCGGGGGCATATCCCTGGCATGGGGCGTGCTACAAGGGGATGGAACGGGTTCTTGAATTGGGCTGCGGCAAAGGGGAGCATACCCTTGCCTTTGCCGCTGCCGATCCTTTTAGGCTTTTTGTGGGAATCGACAGCAAGAGCCACCGCATCTGTGTGGGAGCCGAGAAGGCGCTTGCCCTGGGTCTTGATAATGTTCAGTTCTTACGTGTGCGCATTGAGCGTATCAGGGAATTTTTTTCACCCCGTTCCATACAAGAGATCTGGCTTACCTTTCCCGATCCCCACTTAAAAAATAGGACCGTCAAGAATCGGTTGTCTGCCGCTCCATTTTTAGACATCTATGCCCACCTGCTCATTCCCGGAGGCCGGGTGCATTTGAAGACCGACAATGAAGTGCTCTATGCCTATACCCGGGAGTCTGTCGAAACATGGGGCGGGCGTGTGGTGGCAGCCGTAAATGATATCCATGGTGGGCAGACATCCGGGGACAATGACAGCGGCTTTGGTGCCCGTGGCATTGTTTCCTCCTTTGAGGCTTCAGCACGATCTAAGGGTGCAGCCATCAGGTATTTGGCATTTACACTCGCGTGCGCCAGGGCAGGCGACTGATTTGGACATTCCCATGTGGGTGTGATATACCAGCGGATGCAGATAAACAATAAAATTTAGAGAACAATCGGAATATGATATGTCATTTGATGAACTTGGCCTTCGGGCCGAACTGCTGAGTGCCGTAAAGTCCAGGGGCTACACTGCCCCCACCCCCATTCAGACCCGGGTAATTCCGGCAATCCTTGCCGGTCAGGATATCTTTGCCCGGGCCCAGACGGGAACCGGAAAGACAGACGCCTTTGCACTGCCCCTGGTTGAGATTCTGAGCCGAATGAAGGGGAACAGACGTCACCCCCGGGCCCTTGTGCTGGCCCCCACCCGGGAACTTGCCCTTCAGGTGGGAGAAAGCATTAAAGCCTATGGGCGGTGGGTTTCCATCCGGTGTACCGTGGTGTATGGCGGGGTGAACATCGCCCCCCAGATCGATCGGCTCAAGCGGGGGGTTGATATCCTTGTGGCCACACCGGGAAGGCTGCTGGACCTTGCCGGTCACAGGGATTTGGATCTTACCCTGATAGGGTTTCTGGTCTTTGATGAGGCAGACAGAATGCTGGATCTGGGATTCAGCAAGGAGATCTCCGGGGTTCTGGAACTGGTTCCTGTAGATCGAAGAACCATGCTGTTTTCCGCCACCTACACCCAAGAGATCCGGGATCTTGCCAATAGAATGCTCAAGGACCCGGAATTTATCGAGGTGGCACCCAGCAATACTCCGGCCGAACCCATTGTACAAAAGGTTCACCTGGTGGATCGACCCCATAAGCGCGCCCTGCTTACCCACCTCATCACCCGGGGAGGCTGGGCCCAGACCCTGGTCTTTGTCCGCACAAAATTTGGGGCAAACAAGCTTGCCGAGAAACTTTCTGAAAATGGAATCCCTGCTGCAGCCCTCCATGGCAACAAGAGCCAGTCGTTCAGAACCCGCACCCTCAAAGAGTTTAAGAATGGTGAGATCCGCACCCTTGTGGCAACGGATGTGGCCGCAAGGGGACTTGATATCAGTAATCTGCCCTATGTGGTGAATTATGACATGCCCCAAGTGCCGGAAGATTATATCCACCGTATCGGACGGACCGGCCGCGCAGGCATCAGCGGCATTGCCGTCTCCCTTGTCAGCCCCGACGAAAGGGTGAATTTGAAGGCCATTGAAAACCTGCTGAACCAAAAAATTTCCAGGGAGGAAGTCAGGGGTTTTACAATGGGGGGGCCGGTTCCGGACTATGTGTTGTTGCGCCCGGATAATCCTTCCAGTGAACGGAAGGCAGACAAGGCCATCAAAGAGATTGTGGCGCAAAGAAAAATTGCCAGGCAGCGTGCCAAAGCGCCGCTTGAAAAGACCTCCGGAGAAAGAATATCCAAAACCAAATCCCGGTCCACGGGGAAAAAGCAAACAGCCGGAAATAAGCCGGCCCGATCCGGACCCGGCTACCAGCCGGGCATCAAACGGGGCAAACCCGGAGGAGGGAAAAGACGGGGCAGATGATAGCCCGGACACAGTCAATGGAGGAAATTGAGCCGATTTTCTCCTCGTACCTGGATATGATGAGCCGGTTCTATAAAATTGCCGACGTTTATTCCTGGCGTGAAAAAGCCTTGAAAAATTTACGCAACCATGCCCGGCAGGAGGATCGGCTGATATATGTTTTAAAGGAGTCTAATACGGTCACAGGCTTTGCATGGGTCAATAAGCACTTGCGATTCAACCGTGACGGCCTGGCCATTGCAGAGTTTTACATCCACAAAGACCATGGGAGAAAAGGGCTGGGCAGACAATTGGCTGAAACCGTATTTTCCCTTTCTCCCGGTAATTGGGAAGTTGCCGTCACGGTCGAGAATGAGGCAGCCATGGCCTTCTGGAAACAGGTGGTGTCATCTTACACATCCGGTGAGTTTGTTGAAAAAAAAGATGCCCCCTTCCATGCACATGGCTATTTGTTCAACAATAGCCAGATGCAATCCAGACCCGTTATGCTGAATTGTCCGGATGGTGTGAGAGCTCTTTAATTATTTTTTTTTTCATGCTAAACTGCAAACAAAAATAGGAAGGCGCGAGTGCCTCTTTGTGCGAAAATTTTAGTTTGGATAAGGAAACGAGCATGACCAATAATGATATTCTGCGCCGGATACGCTATGCCTTTGATTTCAGCGACTCAAAAATGATGGCTTTGTTTGCACTGGCAGATTACACAATAACCCGGAGCCAGGTCAGCGACTGGTTAAAAAAAGAGGAGGATCCTGCATACCTGGAATGCAGCGATAGTGATCTTGCAATCTTTTTAAACGGGTTGATCACGGATAAAAGGGGAAAAAAAGAAGGGCCTCAGCCAGCACCTGAAAAGGTATTGACCAATAATATGATTTTCAGAAAATTGCGAATCGCATTGGATCTGAAAGCCGATGACATAATTGAGATCCTGGGATTGACGGAGATTAAGATCAGCAAGCACGAGTTAAGTGCGTTTTTCAGAAAGCCCGAAAACAGGCATTATAGAGAGTGTAAAGACCAGGTTCTGCGTAATTTTTTAAAGGGTGTGCAGCTTAAATATCGTCCGCAAATTTAGCCTATTCTTAAATGGAGCATAAAATGAAAATTTATTGGGCAAGTGTTGAATTTGATATTGTGGATCCTTCGGTTTATGAAAATTGTGTGGGCGGATTTGTCTATCTTTTTTTACAAGCCAGAGATGTGCGTGAGGCCATTCCCAAGATTGAGTCGGCCATTGAAGAAGAAGGTCTGAAGATTCTTCAGATTGAATTTGTGGCCCAGTATGACGAAATTCCCTGGGATTCAGAAGAAGAACAACTTCAATATGATGGGTTGGCAAAACAGGCGCAGACCAGTGAAGCGGTTGTCTGGGATGAAATATTTGCCTATGAATCCAGGGACGAGTAAAGGGGGGAGAGGGGTGCCCTAACCCCGCAAAAAACGGTTGTAATTGCCTTTTGGGGGATCATACATGAAAAAAATTGTGATGACCGGCGGATCAGGCTTTGTGGGAAAATATCTGGCAAACCGGTTTCTTTTGGAAAATTACCAGGTGACCGGTCTGGGCACTTCCCTGCGCCATCCCTTTGAACAACAACCCGGGCCACAATTTGAACAGTTTAAATGGATCAGTGCCGATACCTCCCGGAAAGGCGCGTGGCAGGACCATGTTTCAACTGCCGATGTGGTGATCAACCTGGCCGGCAGGAATATCTTTAAGCCGTGGACAAAAAAATACAAGCAGGCCATCTATGATTCCAGAATCCTGACAACCCAAAATCTGGTGGCTGCCATGGAAAGGGGAAAACCGGCCAAGTTGCTGAATGCGTCAGCCGTTGGGTATTATGGCGATGGCGGTGAGACACTTTTGTCCGAGACAGCCCCGGCCGGTTCTGATTTTTTGTCCCTGGTGTGCAGGGACTGGGAAGACCAGGCCCTGGAAGCTGTGAACAAAGAGGTCAAGGTCTGCCTTCTGCGGTTTGGTGTGGTGCTGGGTGCCCAAGGGGCTTTGTCCGTCATGGCTCCGGCCTTTAAATGGTTTGTTGGAGGCCCCTTGGGCTCTGGCCGCCAATGGTTTCCCTGGATCCATGTCCATGACCTGTACCGGGCGGTATCCTTTTTAATGGCGGATGGGGATCTTGAGGGAATTTTTAATTTTACAGCCCCCGGGCTTGCCCGCCAGAAAACCTTTGCAGCAGCACTGGGGCAAGTTCTGAACCGACCGGCAATCCTGCCGGCCCCGGCCTTCATGGTAAGGCTTGTGATGGGGGATCTGGGATCTTCCCTGCTCATAAGCCAGAAAGCACTTCCCCAAAGGCTGACCCAACTGGGGTTTGAATTCCAATTTAAGGACCTGGGGCCAGCCCTGGCCGATATTTTTGTAAAACAATGAAAATCTCTTGCCCGGGGTCTTTAACTTTTTTAAAATCTGGTATACAATTTGCTACTTTGATCGTTGTATTTTGAAAGAGACATATACATAACCGCCAACCAGGAGGAAATTAATCATGAAATTCGGATCAGTTGATGAAATACTAAGCTTCGCCATTGACAGAGAAAAAGAAGCTGTTGCATTCTATCTGTCCCTTGCAAATAAGGCAACCCGGGCTTCCCTTAAGGAAACCTTTGTGAACTTTTCAAAGGAAGAAGAAAAACATGTGAGCCTTCTGTCCGATATCTCAGGGAACAAGGAAAAAATTGATGCCTATGAATTCAAGAAAATTACCGATCTTAAGATCAGTGATTATATGTTGGAAAAAGAGTATGAGGAAGGCATGCCAATGCCTGAAATTCTAAAACTTGCCATGAAAAGAGAAGAAGTTGCCGTTAAGCTTTATACGGATCTTGCCGGGCAGACAGATAATCAAGATGCCAAAAAGGTGTTTTTGATCCTTGTACAGGAAGAAGCCAAGCACAAATTGGGCCTTGAAAGCATGTATGACGATTACCTGGCTGACCAGGATAATTAATCGGGACAAGTGACCAGAACCATCAGGGGGGCCAATTAACCGGCGTTTCAAGGCAATTGGCCTTTGGATCCTTCTATCTATGCCGGGGAATTGAGCGTCCTGTCAATTCCCCTGGCTTTTTTTAAGGGAGGGCCTTGGGCCCGACCTGCCGGGATTGGGATGTGCCAGTCCGTATTTTAAAAAGGGAAAACAATGGATCTTAAATTCCTTTTCAGGCCGTCTAGCATGGCGGTGATCGGTGTTTCCACAACCCAGAACAGCCATCCGGCCAATGTGATTTATACAAAAAATCATCTTCGGTATCCGGTTAAAACCTATGCCGTGAATCCCAAAGGGGGGATGCTCAACCGGGAACCTTTGTATCGGCAGGTAGAAGATATCCAAGGGGATGTGGACATGGCGGTTATTGCCGTTCGGGCTCAGTTTGTTCCCGGAGTGGTTAAACAATGCATCAAAAAAGGGGTGAAAGGCGCCGTGATTATTTCCGGAGGCTTTTCCGAGTCCGGTAATCATGAACTTCAAAAAACGGTGACCGATATTGCCCAAAAGGCAGACTTTCCCTTTGTGGGGCCCAATTGTCTGGGGATTTATGCCCCGGATGTGGTGGATACCTTTTTTCTCCCGGGCGAACGGATAGTCCGTCCCAAAAAGGGGAATATCGGGTTTGTTTCCCAGAGCGGGGGGGTCCTGGTGGACCAGATGGTAAAGTTTGCAGGCCAGGGCATCGGCATCTCGCTGGGGGTAAGTATCGGCAACAAGGCCGTTCTCCGGGAAATTGACATGATTGACTGGTTTGAAAACGACCTTGAAACCCGGGTGATTGCCTTTTACATTGAAGGGTTCGGGCGACGGGAGGGCAGAGAATTTATCCGCCGGGCAGAGCGCTGCCCCAAGCCCATTGTGGTGTTAAAGGCCGGCAAAAGTCCAAAGGGAATGGCAGCCGTTTCCAGCCATACGGCCTCCCTGGCAGGCGATTATCGTGTTTTTTCCGAAGTCATGAAACAATTTTGTGTGGCAGAAGCCGCCAATGAATATGAACTGACCTCCTTTTGCGAGGCCTTAAGCTGCTATTCCAAGGGAATCCGGGGGAATGTGGGCATTGTCTCCCTGAGCGGCGGACACGGGGTGCTGGCTGCAGATGCCTGCGGTGCACACGGGATAAGCCTTCCCCAAATCACCTCCCGGACCATTGGAAAGATCCGGGAAAACCTCTCCCCGGAGATCCGCCAGATTGCCTCTTTGACCAATCCCCTGGATTTGACCGGCTCCTGTGTGGACAATGACATCGAGATTTCGGTACGGCACCTGGCCCGGGATGAAAATATTGAATGTATCCTGACCCTTCTGCTGCCCTATTCTCCGGGTATTTCCGCTGATATCGGCGCCAAGCTTTCCCAGGTGGCCCGCAATGAAGGCAAGCCCCTGATTGCCTACGTCCCCCATGAGGACAAGTACAAGATCATCATTGAAGGGTTTGAATTGAACAATATTCCTGTGGCCTCTTCAGTGGAAGGCGCCGTTTTGATGGCAAAGGCCTTAAAAAGGTGCAGACCATGTTAAGCAAATCAGACAGACATATTATTGAAGCATCCAAATCCCGTGGCTGGATATTGGAGCCCCAGGCCAAACAGATCATGGCCGGCCGGGGGTTTGATATCCCCAACTTTGTTTTGACCGATTCCATTGCGGTGGCCGGCACGTTTTTGAGAAATGCCCCAGGTCCTGTGGTGGCCAAGGCCGTGTCCGAGAAAATTATTCACAAAACGGAATTTGCAGCCGTGGTTACGGGCATATCAGAAGAAAAAATCCTTGAACGGGAAATGATTCGCCTCAAAGCCCTTCAGGGGTGTGAGCAGGTTCTGGTTGAAGAAATGGTCAAGGGCCTAGAAATCATCATTGGTGCCAAAAATGATTTCCAGTTCGGGCCTGTGGTTGTTCTGGGCCTGGGCGGGACCTCGGTTGAAATTTATAAGGATACGGCCATTCGCATGGCCCCGGTAAAATCGGCAGAAGTGGCTTCCATGGTCGATTCCCTTCAGGGCAAACGATTGTTCAGGGGGTATCGCAGGTCTCCGGGGGTGAACATGGCGGCTCTGGGACAGCTGGTGGCGAACTTTTCGTCCCTGATAATGGATCTGGAGGAAAATTTCCAGTCCATTGACCTGAATCCGGTCATCTGCACCCAGGACCGGTGTGTCATTGCCGATGCCCGGATCATGCTCGTGAAGGGGCCATGATGTTATGACAACACCCAAAAAACAAATAAAATTGATTTCCTGGAATGTAAACGGTCTGCGGGCTGTGATGAAAAAAGATTTTTTCCGGGCTCTTGAGGCCATGGACCCGGATATTCTGATGCTCCAGGAAACCAAACTCCAAGCGGACCAGCGCACCGATGAAATGACGGATCTGCCTTCCTTTGAATCTTTCTGGAATCATTCAACCATCAAAAAAGGGTATAGCGGGGTGGTCACCTATTCAAAATACCCCCCGTCAAAGGTCACAACCGATTTTGGAATCCCCAGGTTTGACGGGGAGGGCAGGGTGATCCAGATGGAGTTTGATGCCTTTACCCTGTTCAATGTTTATTTTCCCAACGGCCAGATGAGTGAAGACAGGCTGGCCTATAAACTTGAGTTTTATGACTGGTTCATCGGCCATGCCCAGGAGCTGCAAAATGAGGGGAAAAGTCTGATCATCACAGGAGATTTTAACACAGCCCACAATGAGATTGACCTGAAACATCCCGCTCCCAATTCAAAACGGTCGGGATTTCTTCCCATTGAGCGGGAGGTGCTGGACCGAATGGTCAAAATGGGATATGTGGACACCTTCCGGCATTTTCATCCGGACACCGTCAAATACTCCTGGTGGTCCTATCGGTTTAGTGCCAGAAAGAACAATGCCGGGTGGCGGATTGATTATTTTTTTGTGACCCAGGATCTCATCGATAAAGGGGTTGTTAAACAGGCCTTTATCCATAATGAGATCCTGGGGTCCGATCATTGCCCTGTGGGGCTTGTTGTTGAAATATAGGCTGAATGCTGCTGGTCTAGCCCATACAGGCGCAGATTTCTTCGGCAAACTCCGAGCATTTTAGTTCAATTGCCATGGGGATCTGACGTGCAAGGTCATAGGTTACCCGTTTGTTCAGAATCGCCTGCCCAATGGCCGAACGGATAAGTTCAGCGGCTTCCTGCCATCCCATGTGCTCCAGCATCATGGCCCCGGACAGGATAACGGATCCCGGATTTACCTTGTCCATGCCGGCATACTTGGGAGCAGTTCCGTGGGTGGCCTCAAACACGGCGCACTCTGATCCCACATTGGCACCCGGAGCCAGTCCCAGCCCGCCGACCATGGCGGCCAGAAGATCCGAGATATAGTCTCCGTTCAGATTGGGGCAGGCAATGACATCATACTCTGAAGGCCGCATCAATACCTGCTGGAACATATTGTCGGCAATCCTGTCCTTTAGCAGGATTTTCCCCTGGGGAACCGTGCCGTCATATGTATCCCATACCTCCTGTTCTGTTACAATTTTATGGGAAAATTCAGTTCCCACTTCCAGGCCCCATTTGAGAAAGGCCCCTTCCGTGAATTTCATGATATTTCCCTTGTGCATGAGGGTAACCGTTTGCCGGTTGTGGTCAATGGCATATTGAATGGCTTTTCTTACCAGCCGTTTGGTATTGTCCCTGCTGATGGGTTTGATACCAATTCCGGTAAAGTTTTCATCCAGAGTTTTACCTGATTTTTCCCGGATAAAGGCAATGGCCTGTTTTGCTTCCACAGTCCCGGCTTCCCATTCAATGCCCTTGTAGAGATCTTCGGTATTTTCTCTGAAAATGATCATGTTAATGGCTTCCGGCCCGTTGCAGGGGGAGGGAACCCCCGGGATATACCGCACCGGCCGGATGCAGGCAAACAGATCAAGCTCCTGGCGAATGGCCACATTCAGGCTTCGCATGCCCTTGCCCACCGGGGTGGTCAGAGGTCCCTTGATGGCCACCCGGTGGGTTCTTATTGTTTCCAGGGTCTTTTTTGGAAGCCATTCTCCGGTTTGTTCAAAGGCAGCCTCCCCTGCCAGAACTTCTAGAAACAAGATTTTCTTTTTTTTGCCATAGGTCTTTTCAACGGCTGCATCCAGAACCCTCTGGGCTGCCTTCCATATGTCCGGCCCGGTTCCGTCCCCGGGAATATAGGGAATCTGAGGGGTGTCCGGTACATTTAAGGAACCGTCGTCATTGAGGGTAATAATATTTTTCATGGGAATCTCCGGGGTTAATTCATTAGTCTTTGAATACCAGTTTACCGCCAATATGGCCGGCAATACCGGCTGCGGCGAGCATGACACTATTCACCAGAATGAAAATCCAGGCAGAAGAGGATGACAGCACCTGGGGATCAATCAGGTACCAGGACACGGATATCAGACAGGCCGTGGCCGTCAGGGAGGCTGCCACAATTTTTATTTTAAAAAGGGTGGTAGCGGCCTGATTGTATTTTTTCTTCCATTCAATAACCCCGGAAAACAATACCAGGGGCAGGGCCAGGATCACAAAGATCAGGTTGATAAATCCGGCCTTGATAAAAAGATCCACGTCAAAGAGCCAGGCCAGAATAAACAAAACCACTGCGGCCGGCAGGATGCCGTTTGGGAAATGAACTGACACCGGGTGGGCATGGTGTTTGACCATGAGCCCGAGGATGCGGTCATAAAGGCTATCCTCTGCCGTAACAGGTGATGATTCCGGCTTTTTTTGGGGGACCGGCCTGGATGCGGGGACGTCTGCTGCCGGGCCGGCAGGTTTTGGCGAAGTTTCGGCACCTTCCTTTGCACCGGCTGCGTCTTCGAGAAGCACAAATTTTTCGCGGCTCACCCCGCACACCGGGCATTTGTCAGGGGGTGTATCTCCTGTATGAATATATTTACAAACACTGCACTGCCATTTTTTCATGGTATCTATCCTTGATGTTTAAGTTGATGATATAAAAATTATCGCTTATCAATTTCAGTATATACACACTCGTCGGGTCCGCAATAGTCCCCCACATAGGTAGCTCCGGGTCTGTAAAGGGAGGGTTTGGGGGCTGCCATGGCAAATTGTTCCTCAATGACATGGGCGGTCCATCCGCTGACACGGGACAGGGCAAACAAGGGAGAGAACAGGTCTGTTGCAATGCCCATGGAATGGAACAGGGAGGCTGAGTAAAAATCAACATTGCAAAATATCTCCCGCTGCTTTCGTTCCATGAACGCTTTTTTACCCCGTATTTCCAATTCCTTTGACAGCTCATACCAGCGGGTATCTCCGGCCAGCTCCCCCATGCGTTTGCTCATGGGTGCCAGAATAATGGCCCGGGGGTCATCGGTCTGGTATA
>JAHIVS010000722.1 GCA_018816605.1 Pseudomonadota bacterium | reverse complement strand
TTTTCTAAATGGTTATGAATTGTCCTCTGAATCATCCCCAATCTCTCTGCAATCCTGTCCTGGGGCATGCCAAGGCGGTTCATGCGAAATATCTTGATGTCTCTGCCCATCTGGTTTGCCAATATAGGATCATGCCACAACATCAGTGCATTACAGGTTTTTCAAAATTTATTGTCAATGCCAAATGAACCTGATATTCAGTTTGGGCTTCTTGCTGAAATTTTTAATTAAGGAGCATAAAGATAATGTATCGGGTGTTAATCCGGCTTTTGACTGATTTTTAAAGAACGAAAAATTTGAAAATCAAAGTTAATGTATATCTGTGCCCTGTATTTGAAATTATATCGTATCTTCAATGCGTAATTTTTGATAATTCACCAACAATTTTTTTTACCCCTGCCGCATCACAAACCGGCAACCCAGCATCGGTATTTTTTCAGTTATCAAGTGAACTGCTCTTTCGAGTCGTTTTTCATCCAGTTCATAATCAAAACTCATCTCAAGCTGAATCACGTTTTCATACGCTTTCAGCAATGGCATATATTCTCGATATGGCGATTTCATCTGAATAAGGGGTTCTGCATTCAAGAAAAATGATTTTAAAACCGTTCGAAATAAAATACGTTTCAACCTCTTTTTTTGTAAAATATGAGAAATATATCGACATATCGGAATCTAAAATATGGTCTTCTAAGCCTTCGCCTTTCCCTTCTTTTACGGCCAACATTACTTTTCCCCCAATTTTAAGGGCTCTTTTGAACTCCTGAAAAATTTTATCGATATTCTCTTTAGGGGTATGTATGATTGAATAAAATGCGATGATACCATCTATTGACTGGTCATCTACCTGTAAATTCATCATGTCCATTCTCTTGAATGTCATGTCCCGATTATAGTTTTTAGCGATATCAATACATTTTTCAGATATATCGATTCCCGTGACATTCAGACCTTTATCAAAGAGGTATTTACCGATGTGGCCGGAAGGCCCGCAACCCACATCATATATAATGGAACAGGGTGAGAAATATTGAGCATAATTATCGATCAGTTTTCGATCATACGCTTTTTGAGATAATTCATCTTTAAATAGCGCATGGTACTTTTCAGCTAAAAGATCATAGGCTTTACAGGTAATTGAATTTGTTTCTTTTAATTGCTTCATCGTATTATCTCGGTTAATTATTGGCGGATAGCGCAAAAATTATCGGGCTCATACCTTCAGATTGAACCCAAGGTCAATCTCAGATGCGGGAATACCGCCGCGGATGCCCCGTCCATCGATACGTCTTATCTCAAATTCCGTTGCTGAAGTATTTCCGGGATATTCCGCCTGCCGTCAAGGATACAATGGATAACGACATCGGCTTCGATGATCTGGTAGATAATGCGGTAGACTTTCACATGAATTTCGCGATATTGATGTACGTCAATTCGTTGAAGTTCCGGAGGATAGTGACCTTTTTCCGGACTAAATGACAGGTTTTGGCAAACTGTTTCAATTTCTGAAAAAATTTTTCCTGCGTTTTGCGGGTATCCGGATTTTTTTATATAATCATAGATTTCAAAAAGATCTTTTTCCGCATCAGAAATGACATAAACATTGTATTTCATTCAGATTGGTTTCCCAGAGTTTTTTTCAAGTCGCTGAAAACATCGGTAACAGGCCTGTAATCTCCCTTTCTAAGGCTATTTTGGCTTTGGGCCAGCATTTTCAACATGGCGAGGCTTTCCTGGGTTTGTTCATACTGGACAAGGTCCTGGAGAATCGCTTTGGCTTCGCCATTTTGGGTGATAACCATGGGCTTTCGGCTATTAACGATTTGTCGGACGATTTCCGAAGCGTGTGCTTTAAAATAGCTGATGGGTTTAACTGATTCACTGAGTTTCATGTTGTTCTCCATGATTAATTTGACCTTAATTTAGTCCATATTGAGATCTATGTCAAGATAAAGCCATGAACCACCTAAAGGCTAAAACAACTCCAATTGATCCGTTCTTTTATCAAGTTCTTCCTGTTTTTGGATGTATTTCCTTACTGTCTCTTCATCTCGACCAATTGTTGAGACATGGAGGACTTTCCATCTTCTTGTTAATCTTTAATATTACCATCGAGTCCAACACCCAATTATCCAAAGGACCGTTCTCGAATTTTTTGTTGTGGCAGCTAACCGTTCCGGTCACCGGCGGCGGCTTTTTGCCGTCCGGTGGACTGGGTTCGATCACTCCTGTAGATAGATTTCCACTCGCTCTTTACCTTTCCCGATATTGTCACGTTTTAGTCGGATTGGGCCGATCTCTCCTGTGCGCCTTACGTGTGTGCCGCCGCATGATACACGTGCGAGCCCTTCGATCTCCCAATATCGCCTTTCATTGGTTTCATCATTGAATCCTGTCCGGATTTCACGATCTGCACTGATGATCCTGTTA
>JAHIVS010000353.1 GCA_018816605.1 Pseudomonadota bacterium | reverse complement strand
GGCACTTCCATGGGGGTGTCCTGCAAACAGGTCGCCTATGGCATGGATATCCAGCAATGATAGATCAAAGAAAAATTCCAATTCCGTAAACCGTTGGGCAAGCGGGATATCCTTCAGGCAAAATCGATTTTCTTTTTCTGTGCCAAGCCCCGGGTCAAGCCCTGTGGCAAGGATCTGTTGAACCGCAGTCACAGCCGCCCCCTTAAGGCTTCTCTCCTTAAATCCGAATTTTGCCAGATTTTTATCCACCACCGCTTCCACAGCCCTGGCATCCGTAAAATCAAGCTCCTCAAAAACGGCGTGGAAAAAATCTCCGGACCCGGCACCCCTGGGAAAATCCTTTAAACAAATCTCCCGGCGTGAACCAGAATGACCCTTGGCAGGTTCCCGGTCATCGGGTTCATACTTGTCCCGGGATGCGCTGAGGGCTGAAAAACTGGATATCCGCCAGGCGGGCTGAAGCTGCCGTGTCCAGGGTCTGGCCGACAGATCTGTTTTGTGTGAATCCTCCGGCATATAGATATCCTGGGCATCCTTCATGGAAACAGGACAGACGGCCACCCGCCCCCCCCCCTTTGCACACAGCCGCTCCAAATCCTGGAGCATCTGGTCGTCTGTTTTGCACCCAGAGGGATGGAGCAATTGTCCCAGGGCAGACCGGTCCACGGATGAAATCCCTGCCCAGAAAATCCTGCACATGGCAGAAGACCGGGTCAAGGCCACATAGAGCAGCCGTCTTTCTTCTGCCATCTCCTCAAAGGCCATGAGCTCCCTGGATCCCGGAGGTCTTTGATTGGGGCTTTGATCCGGATCCGGGTCAGCGTCCGGGTCTGAACTGCCCAGGTCCAGGCATAGTTTAAATCCCTTATCCGGGTCATGGAAAAGGACAGGGTCCCCTCCTTTTCCGGCACCACCCCAGAGATAGGGCAAATACACAATGGGATATTCAAGCCCCTTGCTTTTGTGGATGGTGACAATGGCCACAGCCTTTTTGTCGCTTTCAAGCCGCAGTTCATCGGCCCCCTGGTTCCGGGTCCCGGCCGAAAGCTGCTCCCGATACCATTTAAGAAGATAAAACATGGACACCGAGCGCTCCTGGGCTGCCCGGGATACAAGTTCGATCAAATGATAAAAATTGGTCAGTCCCCGTTCGCTCAAACGGGAATCAGCGTTCAATACCCCGTCATCGGAATGGAACAGCGCCATGACCATGGCCACAAATCCGCGTTGCTCCCAGCAATCCTTAAACCCCCTGAATTGATCCTGGTATTGCCACAACACCCCTTCGTCCTGATCCAGATCTGCCAGCATCCTGCCGGAAAATCCGAAGACCGAAGATGCCAGGGCAGCCTTCAGGTAACCGATATGGTCGGGCGCATATACTGCCGCCAGAATATCGTAAAACTCAATGGCCTCCCGGGAGTCGAACACAGACCCTGTTTTGGACAAATAGGAGGGAATGTTCACTGCGGCCAATGCCCTGTGCACCGCTTCTGCCTGGCTGTTGGTCCGAACCAGAACCGCCATGTCCTGGGGGGTTATTTTTCGGTCATCCCCCCCCTGCTGGGATCCTGTCAACAGCCGTTTGTCCGAAGTTAAAAGGTCAAGGATATCGGTCGCCAGCAATTTGGGGATATCCCTCAACCCGTCCTCCCGTTTAATATACCCCTGGCGGTCGAGGCCAAACCCCTCTCTTTTGACAAAGGCCAACTGAAGGGGCGGTATTGGCGCTTTTTTTTCGACCAGCCGGTTAACAGCGGTTTCAGGGGTCGTCACCCGGGTAAATTCAATCTGATCAAACAAAAAAGGGTTGGGGTCCAGACAAAAAATATCGTTTACCCCGTCGACCATCAAAGGCGCGGATCGATAATTTTTTTCCAGGGTAAAAATCTGGTCGCTTTGCCTGCAGGCCGACAGATAGGCAAAAATATCCCCGCCCCTGAAGGCGTAAATGGCCTGCTTGGGATCACCGATCATAAAAAAGGGCCGCTGGTTTTCAAAGACGTCGCTCTCCAAAGGCGCAGGGTCTGCAAACAGCCGGGAAAAAATCACATACTGGGCCGGATCCGTATCCTGGAACTCGTCAATGAGGCAGGCCTGAAATTTTCGCCTTACCGCGGCCCGCAGCCGTTCCCGGCCCTCGCCTTCCAGGGCTGCCGCCAGATCATTGATCAGATCGTCAAAAAAACAGGCGCCCTGGGAGTGCTTCATTCGTTCAAGCTCCTGGCGAAAATAGGAGAAAAATGAAAGTTTCAGACTGATGAGATTGGTTTCCAGAATCCGGTGCAATTCCAGCAGGCTCTGGCAGCAATCAAAAAATTCATGGTCGGGTGGTTCCTGGCCCTCACGGGTCCTGGCCGCCAACCGGCTGCGGGTGAACTTAAAGAGGGGGTCCTTTTTTTCTGCCATATCAAAGAGGGCATTCCTGCCCTGGGTCTTCAGGGTGGCAAGGGAAAGATCCAGCCAAAGGGGCAGATTTTTTTTTGTGTAGCTTCGTTTGTCCACGCCCTTGTGGTCCTGGATCAGATCAATAATGGCCTGACGCTGGGTTTTTAAAATTTCATGCAGTTTGCGGGTCAGCTCCCGGTAGGCATGGCTGACATCCTTAAATTCAGCCTTGTCGGGGAGGATGTCAATGCCGGGCCTGGAGACCACCTGCCGGAACACTGTCTTGAAATTTTCCGGGGTCACGCCCCTCAGGGCCAGAAATTTGAGAACCAAAGGATCCAGGTTATTGACCTGGGTCATGAAAAAATCCATGCACACCTGGTCGAAAAACGGTGCAGAATCCGTGAGCAGTTCCATATCAAAATAGGCCCCACTTTCAAAGGCATTCTCCTTTAACGTCTGGAAGCAAAAAGAATGAATGGTCATGATGCAGGCCTGGTCAAAACAGGTGATCGCATGGGCCAGACGTCTTCGGATAAGACCGGGATCTTCCTGGCCGTTGAAAAACCGGGCAAGCTCGCCGGCTCCTTTGTCTGACCAGTCCTCTGCCAGGCATTGGGACAGCCGCGCCCGGATCCGAAGCTTGAGTTCGGCGGCTGCCGCTTCGGTAAAGGTCACCACTAAAATGGAAGGAAGGGAAATTCCCCGGGCAATGAGCCGGGCCACCAGGGTGGTGATGGTATAGGTTTTTCCCGTGCCGGCACTGGCTTCAATCAGAGTGATCTTTTCAAAATCCAGGCAAAAGGGGTCCAGGGGCTTCATGATTCGCAGGTTAAATTCTCCAAAAGGGGTTGATACACCAGAAGGGCTGTCTCTATAATCTGGGATTCCATCAGATTCTCCAGGGTTTCAAAGGGATCCTTGTGCCCGAATATCAGTTCCACATATCGGTTGATGCCTTCTCCCTTGCCGTAAAAAGGGTCAAACCAGAACCGCCTGGCCTGTACCAGGGCAAATTCTATATTTTCCCGGCTCTTCTCAAAATTTTTTGTGGAAAGGCTTTGGGCCAAAGAAAAACTGGTGTCGCAAAAAAACGGCAGCACCTTCCTGCGGCCCTCTTCATACAAAGAAACCAACGCCTCAATATGACCGGGGGCAGAGGAGAGAGGCCCAAAGGAATAGACCACGGCCGGCAATTTTCCTTTGGGGTCCCGGCCCACCATACGGGTGTGCAGAAATTTGCAGCCCCGGGCATTTAAAAACAAATGGTAGATCCATTGGGTGAGCAGCCGGGCCGGGGTCAGGCGCCCGAATCCGGCCGTAAACCGCCCGGATTCAAAACAATCGGTAAGGGTGCCGGTGATCACCATTTCCCCCACCCGGGTATCCACCCCCAGGGGCGGCAGGGGCGCGCCCGGATCAAAGGTCCCGGCAAGGGCCAGAATCGGGTCTGCAACAGATGAAATCCGGTCCCACTCGGATCTGCCTTTTTGACCAAAGGGCAGAAGCCCCCCGGCACGGACCCGGTCATAAAGATCGTTTTCCGGGGCCTTGTCCATATACAGACTGCCCAGAGCGTAGCCGGACAGACCCGACAGCTGGAATTCTTCCCGGTCAGACACCGGATCCTTAATTTCGGGAAAACAGAGGTTCAGCCCCTGGGTGACAAATTCTGCCACCGGGTTTCTGAAAAACCGGACCAGCTCGGTCAGCGTCACACTCTTGTTTACAGGATCTGGCTGGCTTTGGGGAATCAGACAAAATTCCCGGGGCAAAAATGCTTGCCGGGAAAATGCATTTTTACCCGGTTCAGCCTGGGATACGGCTATCCTGCACTGATCCTGTGAAAAAGAAAAAAAAGAAGCGGTCTTGTTAAAATAAACCGGGTTGAACGGATGGAGGGGATGCCAAAAACAAAAGTCAAAGCCTTCCGGAAATTTAAAGCCGGCCTTCATGGCATCCTTGAGTTCCTCTACCACACATGAACAGGGAATGGGAGAATTGTCCTTTATGCTCATGCCCGTATGGGTGATGATCAGGCGGTCCCTGGCGGACAGCAGGGATTCTAAAAAAAGATTCCGGTCCTCCTCTGGTTCCTGCTTGTCTCCCTTCCGGGGATATTTTTTGATCAGATCAAACCCTGTGACCATGGGTTTCCTGGGAAAACCGGCCTCGTCCATGCCCATGAGCACCACCACCTTAAAGGGAATAGAGCGCATGGGCATGAGATTGCAAAAGGTGAGGCTTCCGGCCAGAAAACTTCCCTGGGCAATGGTCTTGTCCAACTTGCCTTCAATGATATCCCGGACCACGAAAAAATCAATCTTCCGTGAATAGCCGGCCATTTCCCCGTCCCGGACAAAGGCATCAATGGTGTGAAGCAAAAACACCATGTCCGCTTCATTGTCATGGGTTTTTTCCATCATGGACAAAACCAGGGTCCGAAGGCTTTCCCCCCACATTTGGATTGTTTTTGCCGGGGCAAGGTCCGACAGCCGGTCAAACAGGGTATGGGCGAAATGGGCAATCTTCCCCAGTGTCCCGGCTTCCAGCCCCTCAAAGGCATCGCAGGGTAAAATGTCTGCCACCAGAGTTTCATGGTCCTGGGGCAATCCATACCCCATGAACAGGCGCCGGAATCCGAACATCCAGGTATTTTCATCAAAGGCTGCGCCTGTCAGCTCTTTTCTGTGGGCCTTGTCCCTGCCCCATAAAATTTTGGCCTCCTGAACCTTTTCTTCAATGACCATAAGCTCTTCTGCCAGAATATCAAATTTTACGGCAATGGCAGGGGAAAGCAGCAGATCCAGGACCCTTGCCGGCTCGAGCCGTGACTCTTTCAGGGCCAGGATTTTTAAAAAAGCGGTCAGGGTTTCGGATTCTGATTTTTTTTTCCGATCTGAAACGGAAAAAGGGAGGGGATGTTCAGATGCGAAAACCGCGGTAAGATAAGGGGCATAGGCCTCAATATCGGGCATCATCACAATGACCTCGTGGGGACAAAGATCGGGATCATTTTCAAAGGCGTCCAAAAGCAGGTCCTTTACCACCTGGGCCTCCCGCATGGGCGAATGGCAGGCATGGATGGAGACCGAAGTATCCTTTGGGTCCACGGCAACGGGCAGGGTTTCCGTACCTGCCTTTCTGACAATCAGATTCAGAATATCCGATTGAAGAAAGGACAACATGCTTGAAGACTGGTCCAGGGGATCTTCGAACAGATCTCCCAAAGGCTCGTGGTAATCAAAGTTTTCAAGGCTTTCATGGAACACACTTCCCGACTGACCCAGGGAAGCCAAAAGCGGGTTGGCGACTTCATAACAGGCCGTTTCCATATCCAGGGAACCCGCATTGTCCAGGGCCATTTTTTCCATCTGACGCCGGGAACGCATATCAAAAAAAAACTGGTTGGACGGGGTGAGCAAAAACAGATAAACGTCCATGGTCCGGGCCAGGGCCCCGAAAAATTCAAGAAAACGGGGGGGCATGGCCGAGACCCCAAACAAGGATATCCGCTGGGGAATTCCTGTGGGGGCCCCAGGATCTGCACCCGGCCCGCCCGGGATCCCTTTTTTTAGAAAGGCTTCCATGCGGGCAGCCACATGAAGCTTGGGCCGGGAATGGGCAATTTTTTTCCAGAGCACGGACTGCCAGGCCATGACCGGGTCCTTGAATCGGTCCGTTTGCGCCTTGTTTTCCCAGTCCAAAAGCAGATTCGGACGGTAAATCTGATAATCGTCAAACACACGGGCGATCTTCATGGACAATTGAAAGAGCCTGCGGCCGGAATCCTCCGTGCCGATATACTTTTTGAGGCTGGCAAAACAGGGGGTGTCGCTGTTTTCAAGTATGCCCTCCATCACAGACCACATCAGGGCATCCGGGGTGAGCATGCCCGACTCACAGGGTTGGGGGCCGGATAAAAACAATTCGATCATCTGCCGGGGAAATAAAAAAGAGATATTGGCACAGATTCCCAATTTCCGGGCCACCTGGGTTGCAATCCATTGTTTCATTCCCCGGGACTGGATACCGATCCACTCCGGAACCATGGGATCCTCCGGAACCTGGGCCAGCACGGAAGCAAGCCCATCCATGAGACGTTCCATTCGATTGCTTTTGATGGTGTGGAGCAAGATTGCCGCCTGTTAAATATTGGGGTATAATTTTTCACAATACCAGACCGGGCCTTACCAATCAAACCCAAAATACCCACCGGGTGCTTTTTGATGGAACTTTTTTTAAACATCAAACTGTTCTGGTAAAAAAAAAGATTTTCTGTGTCTATTATCCTTTGCCGGCAAATGGTATCTATAGCTTTTTATGGGGACCTGATGTACCTGCCGCCACAAGGCCTGTCTTTTCAGGGGGATCTTTTTTAAAGCCCGCCATCTAAAACGGAGTCCGGATGATGTTGACACAGCGCAGAAAACTTTCTTTTTTTTACGGCTATATCATTATTGCAGCCGGTTTTTGTATCCAGGCCGTAGTCTGGGGCATCAGCAATAGTTTTGGTGTTTTTTTTGCGCCCCTGATAGACGAATTCGGCTGGTCACGGGCCACCATTTCCGGTGCTGCATCACTGGGATTTCTTGTGCACGGCTCGGCCAGCATGCTTTTGGGAACCCTGAACGACAGATTGGGCCCCCGGCTCATTATGAGCGGCTGCGGGATCTTCCTTGGCCTGGGTTTCCTTTTGATGGCGACACTGAACTCTGTATGGCAATTGTATCTTTTCTATGGCCTGATTGCGGCTGTCGGACTGGGGGGCATCGATGTAATTCCCTTGTCGACCGTGTCCAGATGGTTTCAAAAAAAACGGGGGCTGATGAGCGGC
>JAHIVS010000352.1 GCA_018816605.1 Pseudomonadota bacterium | reverse complement strand
TCCGGGGGGGCATGCTGATTGTAATGACCGGGTTCTTTGTTTTTGCCCGGCCGGACCTGTCCGCACTGATACTGGTTTTGCTGACGGTCCAGGAACTGATTGGCAGGGTTTTGTTTTTTAACCATATGGTCCATGCTGCCGATCATATCGGAAAAGATTTGGAATAAAACCCATGTCCGGCAAAAAACACCCAAAGATGCGCTGCAAAGTTGCATATCTGACCTCCCATCGGACCGGAATTCCGGATTGGGACCGGCACCCGTGGAAAGAGATTTCCTTCCAGGTGATCCAAAATTACATGGGGGAAAAACCGGATCATTTCCCAAGGACAGAGGTGAAAATCGCCTATGATGATAAGGCCCTGAATCTTTTGTTCCAAGTTTATGACAGGTATGTCCGGGCTGTTGCAGCCGATTTCCAGGGCAATGTCTGGGAAGACAGTTGCGTGGAATTTTTTTTTACACCCGGCCCGGATATCTCCAGAGGCTATTTTAACCTTGAGACAAATTGCGGCGGAACCCTGCTCTTCCATTTTCATCCCGGGAACGGCAGGGACAGGATCATCATCCCGGAAAAGGACTGCCGCAGGATAAAGATTGCCCATTCTCTGCCCCAAAGGGTTGACCCGGAAATCGACGAGCCGGTCACCTGGCGCATTTCATACAAGATTCCCGTGGCCCTGCTCAAAAAATATTGTCCGGTGACCCGGCCCTCACCCAGCGCGGAATGGCGTGCAAATTTTTATAAATGTGCCGACAAATCTTCCCATCCCCATTGGCTGACCTGGGCACCGGTTGATTTTCCCAAACCCAATTTTCATCTGCCGAAATTTTTCGGCACACTGGAATTTTAAATCCCAAACCCCTGGGGTTGCTTGGGCTATTCCAGGGTTATGTCCTGCATAAAATCAAAGGCCCTGGGATTGCTTTCAAGGACCTGGCAATAGGCAATCAGATTTGTGTTAAGGTCTTCCCGGATCCGGGCGCATTCACTTTCCAGGTCTCCTGGATAAAAATCTTTGGAACTGAAATCGCTGGCAAAACAGACGGAACACAATCTGTTGGCAAAACAGCGGGTACACTGGCGGTCCAGATTCCGGATAAAGCCAGTCAAAATACCAAAGACTTTTTCGGAATCAATGCCCTCTTCAAGATTGCCGATTTCCAAAGTGTTATTGGCTTTTTCACAAATTGTGAACCGGCCGTCACACGTCACATAAAGTCTTCTGATGCCCGGCTCACAAATACCATTGGCATAAATGAGATCCGAATACCCGTTGTGGAGTATCCGTTTGTGAAGGCGAAGAAACCGCATCTCAAAAATTGCCGCCAGAAACCGGCTTTTGTAGGGGGTGTTGTTGATAAGGTTTTGTTTGTATTCCTGGAACATGGCTTCAAATTTGGTGTCAAAGGGCAATTTAACCTCCAGGGCCTCTTGGACTTTCTGGTTGGAAAAAAAATGTTTTGTGGCACTGGCCACCATGGTGACACCAAACCCGATATCTTGAAACAAAGGGTCATTGTCAAAATACAATTTCAGGCGCCGGATGTCATAGGGGGGGGCGATTACAATGGAGAGCCTCAACCGGGAAATACAATCGTCCCAAGCCATTGTGCGCAGACGCACCAGGGTTTTCAAAACGCCCCCATGGGTTGGGTGCTGGCCTATGGTTCGTCTGTATTTGTCATGTTGGTCGGCCGGACCATCCACGCTCACCACTATTAAAAAATTTTGATCCACCAGAAATTTCAAAGTCTCTTCCGGCAGGTTATATCCGTTTGTGGTCATGTTGAACGAGACGCTGGAACCGCATTTACACCGGGTATATTCAACGATCTTTCTGACAATGGGCATATTAAGGGTGGGCTCTCCCCCATAAAAACTTATAAATCGATGCTCTGCCTTTTTGCTATGGGCCAGAAAAAAATCCACCGCCTGCCGGGCCGTCTCAAAAGACATCCCCCTGGAACCATGTTGACGCTGGTGGGGATAGGATGCCGAATAGGGACAATACAAACAGCGCAAATTGCAGCGTTCCGTGATGCACAGTATCAGTTGGCTCAGATGCTGCCGGGTCTTTTGGGCAAATTGTTTTTTACTTAGAAACAGACTCCGGCCCCGGGGCCTTTTCGTCCCAAAGAGTCCGGAGTCCCTGGCGGTTTTGAGATCTGACGTCAGGAGCTCTGTCACCCGGGGCCGTTGACTGCCATTCCCGGAAAAAGATCCTGGGGATAGGTATGATCCGGGCTGCCCGAAGGCCCGGGGCCGGCTGGCCTCCCAGAAATCTGTGGGCACCAATACAATTTCGTTGGTGCCGGCGTCATAAATATAGTGGGATTTTTGTGTTCGGAAATGGGCCATCAGGGGCACTTTGGTGGTGCGGCCGGTTCTAAAAAAATGGTTTCTTTCTGCTGGGTTGTCCATGGTAACCTCTTTTCCAGGTTCTCCAAACCCCGGGGCCGGATACGTGTGCAGCCCGAACCGGCAGGGCCGGGTCGGACTGCTTCAATCTTTCAGTGGTTCCGGGCCTCTCCCGGAGGCGTGTTTAATTGGCCTGGGTTCCCTGCTGGGTTGCGGTATAAACCGTGATCCCGGTATTGGCCCGGGGTTGATTGTCATTGCTGCAGGCACATTGGCCGCAATTGCAGCCGCAACGCCTGGGCCTTGGGCCCATGTTCTGTGCCTGACCCCCATGGACCCTGCGGATCCGGGGGGGGGCCTGGATTCTAGCTTCACCCATGTCATGTCCTCCTTTTTTTAAGTTGATTGCTGCAAACTTCATGGTCTTAAGCCTATCGTTTGCCTTTGTTGGAACGGTTTCATCTGCACTTTCCCTGTTTGACAAATTGATACAGGTCCCAGGTCTCGTCATTGAAGAAAGGCCCGTATTCACTGGTTGATTCTCCGCTTACATGGAAAGAATTCAAGCCGACGGCATAGTCTCCCTTGTTTAAATCTCCTATCCAGGCGCCACCGCTGTTGCCGTTTCTCATGGGATTGTTCACCATTTGCACGATATGGCCGGATAGGGTTCCCTTACTGCCGTCCACCGCGTACATATACTGGCTGTTGCCATAGTTTTGCGGATAACCGATGGCCGTGAGCTTTGTGTCCGGAATTTCCATTTTAAGCCCCAGAGAGCCCCCGCTTGACGTTACATGGGTGAGAAAAAAGGCGTAATCATATGCAAAATTTGGCGGCTGGTCGGCCTTTTGTTTCCATTTTTTGTTTACGGCCCCGCATTCAATTCCGACCTGCTGCCCGCCTCCCTCGGCATAGGCCCGGTAAAAGGTGAAATTTGAATATTTCTGGCCGGTATCCTTGTCAACAACGCAATGGGCTGCGGTCATGATTACTTTTTCGCTGTTGCCGACAAATTGAGCAGAACAGCTGGCATCCCCGGACGGGGTGGAAAAAAACAATTTTCCACCACCGGAAAAGGGCATCTTTTGCACATCTGCCTTGCGGGGCTGACCCGGGGTCTTCAGAGCCTTCACCTGTCCTTCTTCAATCATCGGCTCCATAGCTCTGCCGTAAGGAGGGGGCTGGTCTTTGAGCAATTGGGTGAATTGTGTCGGGTTCAGCTCGGGCATCGCCAGCGGTTTGGTGTCCTGAAACCGAGTATTGTCCCATTCTTTTATCAAACCGCGTTCCTGTTTTATGATAATAAAAGGTCCTGATTCTTGGCCGACCGCCAAACCGACTGCCAGCCAGAACACTAGTGTAACCACTAGAACAAGCCTGCTTCTGATCATGGTTTCTCTCCTTTACAAATTGCGGGCCGCGGTCCTTTAAGACCGCAGCCCAATGGAACAATTATTCAACGGGCGTAAAATCAAATTCCCAACGTCCCTGACTTCTGGACACGACAACCTCAACCGAGGTGGCACTGATGGGCATGACATATTTGGTCATGTCTGAAAAATTTTGCACGATATAGGTCTGCCCGGTCAAAGGCGGCGCTGCTATCATGAAATAAAAATTGGGCATATATTCAAAGGAGCAGGTCATTCCCGCATCAACTTTGGGCATGGTCACCACAGGTTTCTGGTTGACAAACCAATTGCAATCAAACTGGAAAAAGGGATTTGTGTTGTTGACCACCCCTGCCTGCTGGGGGGTCAGTTTTTCCTTGGCCAGGGCCGAGGAGGCTTTTTCCAGTTTGGGCGACAGGCCGCTGGGGCTCACAGCCTGGAGCAACTGACCCGGTACGATGGGTTCGGTTTTGGAAATGACCGTGTTGCTGGGATTGAGTCCTACACTGGTGACGCAGGTGGAAATATGTGCCTCGTAATCAAAGGATTCCGTTGCTCCGGCAGAGGCATTCAGCACCTGCCAGGCATGGACCAGATAGTTGCGTTGGGGCGACAGGGGCTTTAAGAATACCAGAACGGATTTGCCTTCCATCGATTCGACACTCATGGTTACATTAAAAGTTGTCATTGTGTTTCTCCTTTTGGGTAAATTCGGGTTTTTTGTACATATTCTCCCTTGGACCCGGCGCCATCGCAGATCCGAGGGCCATCAACCTGTGGCCACAGGAACTTCTTGATCGCTTATTCAATGGGGATAAACAGATACTGCCTTTCTTCCGGTAAAGATGGAGACCCGGGCGTTTCTGGGGGGCGGTCGTTGTGTTTTTTCAGTTCTGCGGGGGGCTCGGGCCCTTGTTTTTTTTGGAAAAAAACCTGAATCATTTCTGCGGTAATGGGCGGCACATAGACGGTCGCATCTTCCAATTCTCCGGGGGTCCACCGCTTTTGCACCCATTTGTCAGCCCCGGGCATCACCGGTTTAAAAAAAATCCGGGTCCCGGTTTGCAGCACCGCGGGCTGACCCTGGGTCAGGCCGCAGGTGACCCCCATCTGGCTGGGGCCGAAAAACCAGTCCAGCTCCATGGTGTAGCCGGGTTCGAGTTCAATATTGTTGATCACCTCGACAAAAGGGCCCTTTGCTGCCCCGGCCGCCTTCACCCTCAGGGACTGGATTGTTTTGCCGGACCGGGTTACGGACACCTCCTCAACCTGCCAGCGCTGGCCGGCAAAGACTTGCTGGAGTGGACTGGGCAGATAGTTTCTGGGGGTAACAAGGGTGCTGTTTTGTCCGGCCCCGTCGCTGTCGGGTGCAAGGGTGTCCTGCTGGGACGCTATCCGGGCGGACACGGCCAGCTGGGTATCATATTGAAAGTTTTCTTCCGAACCGCCCGAGGGATTCAAATACTGCCAGGCCGTATAAAAAAAAGACCCATTTTCCTGTTTGCCATTGGAGTCTTTTTCCGGTTTCGCGGCATAGCAATTTTCAACAAAAACCACGGTGGCCAATTGCGCTTCATCACCAGGAACCTTGTTGATGAATTGAAATGGTAAAATTAACGACATTGCCCTCTCCTTTGTAATGGGGTTGAATTGGTTTATTTGTATGGATGAGCAAACTTGATGCCAGTATATCTATTTGAAAATACACGCATAAATTATTGCAGCTTCCCCAAGATTTCCCTGGGTTGAACTTGAAAAAATGCCAGGCGGGATACCAAAATAACCAAAACAGGCCCTGCCCGGGTCCGGCCAGAGCATGGAGGCAAAACACCTTCTTTCAGTTCGGCGGCAGGCTGCTAAGATACCAGGAGTCATTTTTATTTTTAGAAGACGTATAGATGCCAGGCCTGGTTCGTTTAAGGAGACCCATATGCCCAAAGCCATAAAAATTGAGAATTGCGGGAAAATCAAGGCAGAAATACATCGCTATCTTTCCGGAAGCCAAGACGCACGTTTTATCGGCCGCCTTCAAATCGCAATGCTGGCCTGCCGGGGTATTCCCATTGCAACAATCGCAACGCTTTTCCGGATCGCCCCGACAACCGTCCAGCGGTGGCTCCACCGCTTGAACGACCAGGGCATAGAGGGATTGAAAGATACGCCCGGCCGGGGACGTAAATCTTCCCTGACAAAACAAGAGCGGCAGATCCTTGGCCAGGATCTTAAAAAATCACCCCAGGCCTCGGGATATACACGGCATAAGTGGACCGGCAGGCTGTTATCCGAGCACCTTGAAAAACGGTTCGGCATCGCCTTGAAAGAACGCCAGTGTCAAAATCTGTTAAAATCGATTCTGGACCCAAAACCCGGTTAGCCGGGTCAGGCTGATTTTTTTTAAATACTGCAGCAATTGGTGCGCTTGGGTATGGGGCTGTTTGAACCGGGCGAGGGTGTGTTAAAAAAAAACGGCTGAATCCGGCCGGTCTGTCTTTTGACTGTGGCCGAATCCGGCCAATATTATTTTTTTAGGGGTCGGACAAAGCGGGAGGGAGGCTAGTGTTTTTCCATGGAAAGTGTTTGGAAAAAAGAACCGCCTTCTGCCTGGAGTTTGCGCTCAAGAAACTTCCGGTGGACCCCCAGCAAACGGGCCGCCGCACTCTTGTTTCCGCCGGTTTTCTGCAGGGCATGGCGGATCATTGAAGACTGCAGGCAATGAAGTTTGTTCTCCAGGTCAAGCCCAAGAATTTTAGCGGTAATCGTGTCCAGCGTCTCCTGCATGGATCGGTTTCTATCGGAAATAAACCGACGAACAGTGTCTTTTGTTACCGGGTCATCATCGCTTAGGACTGCGATCCGGTCAACGATATTTCTGAGTTGCCGGATATTTCCGGGCCAGTCGGCTTGAGTCAGGGCAGCCAGCGCGCCGGATGAAAAGCGTAAAGTGCGAATTTGGTCCGAGGCCATATAGGTCACAAGTTTGGGAATATCCTCCCGACGTTCGTTCAATCCCGGTATTCTCAGAACCAAGACCCCGATACGATAGTAGAGATCTTCGCGAAATTTCCCCTCAAGAACCATCTGCTTGAGGTCCTTGTGTGTGGCGGCCATGATCCGGCCATGGAATTTATGCTGCCTTGCTGAGCCGATGGGTGCAAAGCAGCGGGTTTCCAGAACCCGAAGGAGCCTGGTTTGCTGAACGAGGGGAAGCTCACCAACCTCGTCAAGGAAGAGGGTCCCGTCCCGAACCGTTCCCAGATAGCCGTCAGAGGCCTGTGTGGCACCGGTAAAAGCGCCGCGTTCATGACCAAATAGTTCTGATTCGATAAGCGTCTCAGGGATTGCCCCGCAATTAATCGGGATAAAAGCGGAATGACGCCTGTCGCCAAACCGATGGATATGGGCTGCAACCACCTCTTTGCCGGACCCGGTGGGCCCGGTTATCAAAACCGGCCGGTTGGATCTGGCCACGCATCGTACGTCTTTCAATAGCTGCTGCATTGCCGGGCAGTCTCCCCAGGGCATCGTTGTTAATGATTCCGGGGTTGATTCAGATGCGGCACCTTGCGTTTCAGATCCGGGTGCTTCTTTTGATAATTTCATATCTGCCTTGGTATGAAATGAAATTTAGATCCACCTTTTTAAAAAAAGTGTTGTCCGTTTTTTTTGGCTTTGCCCGAACCCTGTTGAGATGAAATTGGGCAATGTAGTAAAATGCCGGCAGGCGGATCAAGAAGATAGTCTGTCTGCCTGAAATCAAGGGATGAAACCGGATCGGACCTTAACTGTTCTTGTCCGGTCTCCGGCAGAGCCTGACTCCCCATTGGGATGAAATCGGGCGATCAGATTAAACGAAATGCCCAATGAACAATTCCTTACCAGGCCCCCAGGCTGCTGTCAAGGATTAAAAATGGATGCGTTTTTAAGGGGTTACAGGGGAGGGGCAGGGGTGTTCTTTTTTGCCTGGTCAAGAACCGCCCGAACTTTTGAAGCCAAATCAATGGTTAAAAACGGTTTGTTGATATAGTCCTTGATGCCAAGAAAGGCCGCTGTTTCAGGGTCTATTTTCTCGCTGAATCCGGTACAGATAATGATGGGAATATCAGGGCGTGTCTGTATCAGCCGTTGGGCCAATTGTGTCCCAACCATTGCGGGCATGGCCATATCGGTGATGACCAGGTCAAAATAATGGGGTGCGGCAGTAAACAACTCCAGTGCTTCAAGGCTGCCGGATGCCCCCGTCACCTTGTAGCCGAGTTTTTCTAGAATGCGAACGCCGATTTTGACAATGGGCGCTTCATCGTCGACCAATAAAATTTTTTCGTCTCCACCCGGCCTTGATGGGACAATCTGTTTGTTATCGGATTTTTTCATTGACAGGGTTAGGGGAAGGTACACCCTGAAAACAGTGCCTTTGCCAATAAGGCTTTCAACGGCTATGGCGCCCTGATATTTTTTAACGATACCATGGACTACCGATAGCCCCAGTCCTGAGCCTTTGCCCAGTGCTTTTGTGGTAAAATACGGATCAAAAATTTTTTCGATTGTTTCAGGCCGGATACCCATGCCGGTATCGCTGATGCAAAGGCAGCAATAGTCTCCAGGGGGCAAATTTAAGTCCGGGCCGGGAACGGCCCGATTTAACCGAACCCAAAGGGTGCCGCCTGAGTGTTCCATGGCATGATAGGCATTGGTACAAAGGTTGAGTACAATTTCATGAATTTCTGTCGGGTTGGCCCAAACATGGTCCCGCATATCATAAAGTTCCTGGCGGATTTCAATGTTTGCGGGAATGGATGCCCTTATCAATTTCAGCGCTTCTTGGATCAAGGGTTTAAGCAGGAGCGGTTTTTGTTCCGTTTCCCTTTGGCTGCTGAAGGAAAGGATTTGTTTGACCAGGTCACGGGCTCTTTTGGCACCTTGAATGATGTCCTTAAGATTTTCTCTTACGGGATGGGTTTCGGGCAAATCTTCAAGGGACATTTCTGCAAAACCGAGAATGGGGTGGAGGATATTGTTAAAATCATGGGCGATTCCACCGGCAAGACTGCCGATGGACTCCAGTTTCTGGGACTGCCGCAATTGAGAAAGCACTTTGTTTTTTTCAACAACTGCTGCCAGATAATCGGTAATATCCCGAAATATGGACATTTTTGAAACGGTTCCGTTTTGATGTTGAATCGGCATATTGGTTACACGATAGTTCCTGCCGTCAAAGGGGCTTACAATGGTCGTTTCAATGGAGTTGCCGGCTGCAACCTTGTCGAACACGCACCATGCGCATCTGTGATCCAAACCGTGGAGGGCATCATGGCAGGCTTCGCCCGTTGCGTCCCGGCCAAGGCGTTTGATCATGGCGGGATTTGCGTATTCCATGGTGAAGTCCGGCGAACAGATATATACCGGATCGGTCATGGATTCCATCATGGAACGGTATTTGAGTTCGCTTTTCTGCAGGGCCGCCTCCGCGCGTTTGCGCTGGGTGATGTCCAGGATAACGGTGCGATATTGTTCCGGATCTGGCGCCTCCTTCAAAACCATGGTGGTTTCAAGATGCACCTCCAATGGGTTTGGGCCGGCGGTCTCCATCTGCAGTTCACAAGTTTGTTTTGGGTGTGATGGGGACAGGGTTTTCAGGTGCGTATGGAAGATATCCCGGTGGTCAAAAACAATATGGTTTGACACCGGCCGGCCGATCAAAGATGCTCTTTCCACTGCCAGCATGTCTGCAAAGGTAAGATTGGCTTCCAGAATCACACCTCTTCGATCAAGGCTGATATAGCCAATGGGTGCAAAATCATATAGGGCTGTATAGCGCATTTTGGAAATCAGCAATTCCAGTTCCGATTGACGCAGTTGTTCGGCCTGGAGTTCAAGTTCAATCTGGGTGGTCTGAAGCTCTCGGATCAATTCCTGTGTTTTGTCGACATCTTTCCCCGGCTGGCAGTCTTTTCTGCTCTCCATCAGGGTTTCCGCATGTTTGCGCAATTGATTGTCTTTTTCCCGGGCTGTTTTGTCCATTATCCTAAAGCCTTCATCCTGTATGAAATAGAGAATTTATCGGCAGTCTACCTTGAATACGAAGGTTCTCCGGAGCGCCTGGGATCTGTTTTTGACCCCATTGCCGACGATTTGATATTTTTGGGGCATGGCACCAATATCGCCTGGGGCATTTTTGCTCCGGAAAGAAAGAATTTAGTGTGGATGCCGCAAATCAGAGAAATAGTAATTGCGACGATTATCCCAGAGAATTCAGATGTCGTCAACCTGAATTTTCAGGGGGGCTATAAAAAACAGCCGGCCCCAGCTTATTAGGAGGTGCGGATTGTTGGTCCAGTTCTGCCCACCCCCGCCGCAGGGCGCCCTTGGCAGGCCCGGCTTTTGATCACAGCCCCCTGGTTGTACCGGATCTTGCTGATATCGGTTTCATGAACCTCTGCCACGACCACCATGGTGTGTGTATCTGCCATTTTCAGGATGGGCGACAGACCGGCCATCTCCCGGGTCTGGAAGTCGAGTTCGGCCGAAATCGATTTTGCTGCAGACCTTTTTTGCAGCCCTGACGCAAATTAGCGGTGTGTTCACCCGTTGCTTTTTTGTCTGCAGGTTTTTGTGAGGGAATCGCTCACCGATAATAAAAAGAGGTATCAGTTTTTTGAATGGGACTCCAGAGTATAAACTATGCCCAGGGGTTAAAAAAATTCAACCCGAGGTAGCTGAGCAGCACCATGGATAATCGTTTGGGCTGGGCCTCCAGATAGTGGCTGACCGGAGCGAGCTGGAGCACCTGCATTTTTTTATATTTTCCGGGTGCCGGAAGAGGGCGGGGTCTAATTGAGTATCTTCAGCTGCAATACGCTCTTGCTTACCTTTAAAAGCTGGAAGGTTGAATCTCCGAGCCGGATTGTTTTGTTGGTATCTGTCTTAGAAATATAATGGGGATAAGCATGTTCCGGATCCAGTTCGAGCAAATAGACATCCAGATGAATTCTTTTGTCTGTAACCCCTTTAAAAATCAGTCTGCTTTTGTTCAGGGTGATACTTTTATCTTTTCGTAATACGATCCGGTTATCAAAAATTTTGGAATCTTCCTGAAATTCCGGGATGGACTGCTGTTGCGCAATGTCTTGGGAAAGGCCATCATTTCTCCATTCGGTGAAATAATAAACATACAAGCCGGGTATGGATATTAAAAAAAGTATAATTAGCATTGAAATAATGCTGATGCTGTTAATTTTCGGTTTCACGATTGTTCCAAAATGGTGCGGATTTCTCCGCACCATTTAAAGCTGGGAACTCCTGGTTATTGGATTTCCCGGCCGGTTTTATCCACAATTTTAATAGCGATAATCTTGCCGCCGTCCAGGCGGTGGGTGGCACAGGAAATTCAGGGGTCGTAGGCCCGAACGGCCATTTCCACCTTATTGAGGATGGTTTCATCCACCTTTCCGTCCTTGATGAGCATCCGGGCGGCCTGCTCCACGCTCATGCTGATGGGGGCCAGGTTGTGGGTGGTCCCCACAATCATGTTGGCCGAGACAATAAGACCCTTGTCATCGGTGGTATAGTCATGGATGAGCGTGCCCCGGGGGGCTTCCACATGCCCCACACCCCGGCCTGCCCTGGGGGTCACGTCAAACCGTGTTTCCCTGCCGCAGATGGCAATATCGGACAAAAGTTCCAGGGTTTTTTCACAGGCATAGACCAACTCAATGAGCCTTGCCCAGTGGTAGAGCAGGGTGTGCTGGGCAGGGCGGCCAAAGCTTTTCCTGAACTCTTCCAGCTCGGCCTGCGCCAGGGGGGTTGAAATCCGGTCGCAGACATTGATCCTGGCCAGGCAGTTGGCCCGGTAGATGCCCTTGGGGTGTGCAAGGTCCATGGAAAACCCTTCGCCCCAGGACTTGGCATAGGGGAATTTTCCATAGGAGGTGTCTTGCACATGCTCGCCGATATAATTAAGATAGTCGGCATCATGGAAATCCGAAAAGCTGCCGTCGGGCTTCATGAGCCGGATCCGGCCGTCGTAAAAGTTTAAAGAGCCCTGGTCGTCCACCGTTCCGATGAACCCGGTGGTGATGGAGCCGATGGTGGTCACCTCTTCCAGGTAGTTGGGGAAGATGTTTTGCTTGGCATGGGCCATGGTAAACTTTGCAAATTCCAGCAGGGTCTTGGTGTCGTCCATCAGGCTAAGCCTTTGGCTGTCGGACATGGGTTTGGAAAACCCGCCGGGCACGGCCGCAATGGGGTGGATCACCTTGCCGGCAAATTTTTCCATCATCATCTGGCCCAGTTGGCGCATCCGGATGACCTGCCGTGCAAGGTCCGGAGCAGCCTTTGCAATGCCGATGACGTTTCTGACCCTGTAATCGGCATCCGGCCCCAGGACAAAGTCAGGCGCTGCCAGAAAGTAGAAATGGAGAATCTTGTCATTGATATGGGCCATGTTCTGCATGCATTCCCTGAGCATGTGGCCGGCAGGAGCCACATCCGCCCCAAAACAGGCGTCCACGGCCTTGGTGGAGGACAGATGGTGGTGCCAGGGGCAGATGCCGCAGATCCGGGTGACGATCCGGGTCACCTCTTCGGCAGGCTTGCCCTGGACATATTTTTCAAACCCCCGGATGGAGTTGAAATGGGTGACGGCATTTTCCACATTGCCCGTGTCATCCAATTGAATTTTAATGTTCGCATGTCCTTCGATCCTGGACAGGGGCGAGATATTGATTGTTTTTCCCATTTACATCCCTCCTTTTTTGTTGGCAACCAGCCGATTGTGTGCCCCGGAAAACCGGAGCAGGCTGTCCCTGTCCGGCAGGCTGTTGATATCAATGCCGTTGGAGACCAGGGCATTGAGCATGTCCAGAAGCTGGTTGCCGTCCTGTTTCACCGGGCCGTAGCAGCCCCGGCAGGGAACCCGGGCGCTGATACACCGGGGGCCTTCTCCGCTGTTGCCCGCACATCCCGCCTTGGTGACAGGGCCGGTGCACAGATACCCCTGCTCCAGAAGACATTGCATCTGGTCCAGGGGCTGATCCGGATCAAAGGCCGGAGTGGTGATAAAGCGCTTGATTTGTTTAACCTTTCCCTTGCCGTTGCGCTTTGTGGGACAGGTGTCGCAGACGCTTCTGAAAGGCAGGACCGGGGTCTCTCCGGCCAAAAGGGCCAGGATGACGGTGGCAATCTGGTCCGGGTGGGGGGGGCAGCCGGGCAGGTAGATATCCACTTTGATCTGCTCGTCCAGGGCATAGCACCGGTCCAGAAGTCTGGACACCCCGCTTGCGGGCACCTGGGCGCCGGGATCCGTGCTTTCGGTGTGATAATAGCGTTCAAAGAGCTGGTCATTGGTATAGGCATTGATCAGGGCAGGAATGCCGCCGTGGGTGGCACAGGTGCCAAGGGCAATGAGGATATCACATTTTTTGCGCATCTCATGGGCCACCTCCAGGTGTTCCTCATTGCGGATACCGCCTGAAACAAGTCCCACCGTGGCCTTTGGAATATCAATTTGGGCCTTGTCCCCGAGCTGGCCATAGTGTTTATGGTCCATGAGAACCGGGATGTGGACAAAATCAAGATCGGGAAGAAGATCCAGCAGGGTTTCTCCCAGGTTGAGAATGGCGATTTCACATCCCGAGCAGGAGTTGAGCCATTCACCGGCAATTTTTACTGGCATGGTGCCTCCTCCTTTTGGACACGCCGGCTTTTTTTGAAGCCATTGGGTCCAAGTGCTTTTATTTTTTGGGTAAATTCGGTGACTTTCCGGGCAAACCGGGGGCCTTCGGCACCGGATACCCATACGATCGTGGCCCGTTCAGGGTTAATGCCGGCATCTTCCAGCATGAACCGGATGACGTCGAATCTGGCTGAAGCTTTTATATTACCATCCTGGTAATGACATTCACCCAGGTGTCAGCCCATGACCATGATGCCGTCCGCCCCTTTTTTCAGGGCATCCACCACCAGATCCGGATG
>JAHIVS010000351.1 GCA_018816605.1 Pseudomonadota bacterium | reverse complement strand
TTTTAAAATGACCCTACTCTATTTCCGGGAATGGATCAATATCAGGATCAATCTCTTAAAATTTAAACAAAGTGTTCTAAATATATTTTTATGTGGTAATTATTATATAAATATATTTAAATCACTGTTTTAAATGGATTAACGTGATTGTTTGAATGATTTTTGCCTTGTGTTGATTTGACAAAATCCATTGTATTCGATACAGTAAGCGATTTGACTTCATCAGGAGGTCTTTGGCGCGTTTGTCCGCCCAAAATTTTTTGGCAAACATAAAAGGGAAATGAATGGACAAAATAGAAATTCAAAATTTATATAAAGTTTTTGGACCTGATCCTCAAACCGCCATTTCAATGCTCCAGCAAGGCCACGATAAAGCCAAGGTTCTTGAAAAAACCGGGATGAACATTGGGGTGAATGATGCCAATTTCACCATAAAAGAGGGTGAGATTTTTGTGGTGATGGGTCTTTCCGGGTCCGGTAAATCCACGCTTGTGCGAATGCTGAACCGGCTTATTGAACCCTCCAGCGGCAAGGTGATCATCAACGGTAAGGATATAACGGCGATGAAACCCGAGGATCTGGTTCGTTTCCGGCTGAATCATATGAGCATGGTCTTTCAATCCTTTGCCCTGATGCCCCACATGACCGTGCTTGAAAATGCAGCATTTGGTCTGGAACTTGCCAAGGTTGAGGCGAATAAAAGAAAAGAGCGTGCCATGGAAGTTCTTGCCCAGGTCGGGTTGGAAGGATGGGAAGATCAATATCCGGACCAGCTCAGCGGGGGAATGCAGCAGCGGGTGGGGCTTGCCAGGGGACTTGCGGTTGATCCTGATATCATGCTGATGGATGAAGCTTTTTCTGCCCTGGATCCCCTTATTCGGGCGGAAATGCAGGATGAGTTGCTTAAACTCCAGGATGACAGCAAGCGAACCATCGTCTTTATTACCCATGACCTGGATGAGGCCTTGAGAATCGGTGATCGCATCGCGATCATGGAAGGCGGTCGTGTGGTGCAGGTGGGATCTCCCGAAGAGATTTTGCAGAATCCGGCGGATGATTATGTGAGGGCATTTTTCAGGGGCGTTGATCCCACCACTGTGATCTCGGCCGGAGATATTGTTAAAGATTCACAACTTACCATTATTAAGACAAAACTCGGGGGAATTCGCTCTGCCCATGAACTATTGAGTTCCAAGGACAGAGATCATGCCTATGTTTTGGATTCCCATCACGGTTTCCTCGGGATTCTGTCTGCGGAGAACCTTCAGGATGCCATTGATAAAAACAGGACGGATCAGCCCATTGAAACCTGTTTCATAAAGGGTGCCAGACAGGTGAATGCCAATGACTGCATGCAGGAAATCCTTTCGGAGGTGGCTTCCAGGACCTGGCCCATACCGGTTGTGGATGACAATAACCGTTACCTGGGCGTGGTCTCAAAAAATCGGTTTCTTAAAACCCTTCACAAATCAGAACAGAACGGAAACTAAGGGTATTGCGCAAATACCAAAGGACGAAACCATATGTTTGAAGATAAAATGATTCCCCTGGATGCTTGGGTATCAAGCCTTGTTGACTGGCTTGTGGAGAATCACAGAGAATTTTTCCAATTGCTCAAATGGCCGGTTGAAAAAACATTAATCGGTTTTGACATGGGATTAAATGCGCTATCGCCTGCCGTCATTGTTCTGGCAATTGCCCTGCTTGCCTGGCGGTTTTCAGGGAAGGGGCTGGCTGTTTTTTCCATTGTCGCCATGACCTTTATCGGGCTGCTCGGGTTTTGGGAAGAGACCATGACCACCCTTGCCATGGTGCTGTCCTCTGTATTGTTCTGCACCATTGTGGGCATCCCTCTGGGGATTGCCGCTGGTCGAAGTGATGGTTTTGACAAACTGCTCAGGCCCTTTCTGGATGCCATGCAAACCACCCCCTCCTTTGTGTATCTGGTTCCCATTGTGATGTTGTTTTCCGTGGGAAACGTGGCCGGGGTGCTGGCAACCATTATTTTTTGTATGCCGCCCATCATTCGGCTGACAAGCCTAGGTATCCGCCAGGTTCACCCGGAACTTGTGGAGGCCGCCCTTGCCTTTGGCGCCAATCGATGGCAGGTGCTGTTAAAAGTCCAGGTACCCCTTGCCATGCCGACCATGTTGGCAGGGCTGAATCAAACCATCATGATGGCCCTTGCCATGGTGGTGATAGCGGCCTTGATCGGGGCTGGCGGCCTCGG
>JAHIVS010000350.1 GCA_018816605.1 Pseudomonadota bacterium | reverse complement strand
CTGGATATCAAGATATTGATCAGGACCGTGCTGCAGGTGATATTCCCCAGAAATGCTTATTGAAAAATCTATAACGGAGGGCGCTATGGATAACCCGAACGATCGGGAACTAAAAGACCTGTGGCAACAGGTATTCCGGGGCTGGAAGATCATCGGATCTTTTATGATTTTATCCGCCTTGGCGGGGCTGATATTCTCATTAACCTCCCCCAAAATATACCAGGCCGAAGCCTTGGTGGCCGTTCCGGAAAGCAGCAAACTGGTGGCCATTTCCTCCGAATCCAAAGGAACTCTGTTCGTCCTGGTGAATGTGGGCGGGACCAGTCCCCTTAAATCAAAGCCCACCACGGTTTCCCTGGTCAACATCCCCGAGACCAAGGCCATGATAAACCAACTATGGGACCGTATCAAATCGGGCCCGCCGGGGATAATGTTTCCCGGAGGCGATGCTGCGATCATCGAAGGGATAAGGTGCGAGGAAATAAAGGGATCGGAGAATATCTTTAAATTGATAGTGCAGACCAGGCAACAGGGCCAGCCGGCTGAGAAGGCTTTGCTGGGAGCCATCGCCTATTTAAATGACAATCAGTTCATTAACCAGAAGATTGAAGAAGAACGGGAGTCCCTGGATCAAAGCATAAAGGACACCGAAGAGAATCTGCAGAAGACTCTGCTCATCAGGGACGGCCTGCAGAGATCCGGCAGTTTCCGGCAGAACCCCAACTTCAATCCGGCCGAGTTGGAGGCCTCAATCAACGATTTCAAAGTAAAGATCAATAATCTGCGCAATAGTCTGGCAAACCTAACCGGTTACCGGATCATTGACAGTCCGGCCGCCGGTTTGAAACCCATTAAACCAAAATTTCTTTCCAATATATTGATGTCTATAGCCCTGGGGTTGATGCTGGGACTGCTGGCGGTATTCATCAAAGGGGCGATCATGGACCGATCTTGTTAAACCCGAAGTTGTTTTCATAACGGAATGGGTTATTTATTTAACGATAATATCAATATCAAAAACTATGCTCGCGGCAAGTTCGCCGTCAACGTAGCCACTCTGATGACCGGGACCATAATCGCCCAGGCCATTCAGCTGGGCATTTCTCCGATACTGACCAGGATCTATTCGCCATCGGAATTCGGGATGTTTGCCCTGTACATGTCCGTGGTCTCCCTGTTCAGCGTTATCGCCACCGGTCGTTACGAGATGGCCATCATGCTTCCGGCCGGAGATGATGATGCCCTCAACATCATGGCCCTGTCGGGCCTGATCACCATCGGTATAAGCGGGGTTTCCCTGCTGGCCGTGGTGTTGGGAAAAAACAGGATCGCCGTCGCACTAGGCGACATAAAGCTGGCTCCCTGGCTTTATCTGGTTCCCTGTTCCATAATACTGACCGGGGCCTATCAGATATTCAATTACTGGTCGAACCGTAAAAAACAATATAAAAGGCTCTCGGCCTCCCGGGTGCTCCAATACGGATCATCCTCCCTGGCCAATGTCGGGATGGGCTTGGGAGGGTGGGGTGTAGGAGGGCTAATCGGCGGCGGGGTTTTGGGACAAACCGTGGCTACCGGGATATTGGGCTATCAGACATTGAGGGATAAAAATCGTATCCCTGGTGTCATCAGCTGGGAAAAAATAAAATCCAATGCCAAAAGATACAAAGATTTCCCCCTGATCAATTCGCTGCACGCTTTCATGGATATGCTGCAGCTCTCCGGCACAAATTTTCTGATCACTTTCTATTTTGGCAGCGCAACTCTGGGGTTATATACCCTGACCGTCAGGATCCTGCGGGCTCCGCTTACCCTGATGGGGGCTTCGCTGTCGCAGGTCTTTCTGCAGAAGGCGGCGGAAACCTATAATAGCGGCCAGGACCTCCAAAAACTGGTGGGGAAGACCATCGCCGGCCTGGTCCTGGTGGCCCTGCCGATTTTTATCCTGATATATCTCTTTTCTCCGGCGCTGTTCTCGATGGTTTTCGGCGGGCGTTGGCAGGCGGCCGGGGAGTACGCCCGGATATTATCCCCCTGGCTGTTCCTGAACTTTATCGTGTCGCCCCTGTCCCAGATCCCGATCATAGTAAACAAACAGAAGGAGGTGCTGTATCTGGGGCTGTTCGGCAACCTGCTGTTGGTCCTGTCCATTTTATACGGGGCGGTGGTGGCCCATAGTATCCAGGCCGGACTGTATATGCTTTCG
>JAHIVS010000042.1 GCA_018816605.1 Pseudomonadota bacterium | reverse complement strand
TCGCAGGGGCCTGCAGGGCCTGCGCCACAAAACTTGGGGCTGTTGAGGCCATTGAAAAAGAGGGTATCCCCCTGATCGGCGAGATGTCAGGCCATCCGTCCATGGGCGGTTTCATGGCAGACGGGTATGAAGTGATCCCCTTTTAAAACACTTTGGCCGGCAGACACAACGGCCCTGCTAAACAGCCGGGCCGTCTTTTCCTTTTATGGGCAGACGGATAACAAAGGAGCTTCCCTTACCCGGGGCTGAGATTGCTTCAATGGTCCCCCCGTGATTCTCTGCAATAATAAAATAGGAAACAGAGAGTCCAAGACCGGTTCCCACGCCGATCTCCTTGGTGGTAAAAAAAGGTTCAAAAATCCGTTTACAGGTTTCTTTCTCCATGCCCGGACCATTGTCCGTAATATCGATCCAGGCGGTCTGTCCTTTTTTCCCAATGGAAATGGTAAAGGCAGGGGCCCTTGTTTTATCCGGGACCAAGGCCATGGCCTGGGCCCCGTTTTTCAGGATATTAAAAAAAACCTGCTGGAGCATACTGGGGTGACAGAAGACACACAGATCCGGGTTCCGGTATTGCCGGAGAATGCGGATCTGTTTAAAATCATATCGCTTTTCCAGACTAAAATCATTCCGGGCCAGATCAATGCTCTTGTCCATGAGGTCGGAAAGGTTTGCCCGGCTGAAATCATGCTGCTCCTTGCTGCTGAAGGAAAGCATATTTTCCACAATCTGGGCCGCCCGCCTGCCCGCCTGCATCATATTGTCCATCAGGACATACATACCCCGCTCTTCCATGTATTGATCGATCATACCGGGCGCCAGGCCAAGCCGATGGGCCACCTCGATATTCTTTGGCAATGCCTTTGACATTCTGTTTCTGAGCACCTGAATGTTCTGGAGGATACCGGCCAGAGGATTGTTGATCTCATGGGCCATTCCCGCCGCCAACCCGCCCACGGACATCATTTTTTCAGACTGGACCATCATTGCTTCCAGCTTTACCCGCTCGGTGACGTCATCCATGCGGATCACAGCCCCTTCCATGCCTTCGGACATCAGAGGGTATACCGTGATATCATCATAGAACAATTGATCTTTCCCTGCCCGGGGAACCTTGGTGTCCCGCAATATCTGCTTGTCGACAATGGCGTGCCGGATGTTTTGAGACCTGGGCAGCAAATGGGGAAACAGAACCCCAAAGGCATTGCCAAGGGCCTGGGAGGAAGGGATGCCGGTTATCTGTTCCGCTTTTAAATTCCATTGGGCCACGGTCATCTCATTGTCCACCCCCACAATAATGGAGGGCATGGAATCAATGATATCCGACAGATAGCTCTGGAGATCCAAAAGTTCCGCCGTCCTTTCCCCTACCCGCATCTCCAGGGTATCTCTGTGGTTTTCCAAAACCTTCTCCGTATCTTTTCTTCCCCGGATCTCCCGTTTAAGATCCGACAGGGTTTTTTCCAGACGGGCGGTCATGGTGTTAAAGGCCTTACTCAATTCCCCGATTTCATCCTTTTCGTCTTCCACCCGTATCCGGGCGGCCAGATCTCCCTTTTCAACCCTGCCGATGGCGGCAAGCATCCGGTCAAACCGCTGGTAGATCATTTTCCTGAAAATATGGGTGACCACCCCGCCCACAAGGGCCAGCAGCATAAGACCGGTCATCAGGGTATACCACCCGGTCTGCCTTGCCGATGCAAAGACTTCATCCAAGGACTGGGTCACCACATAGGTCCAGTTCTTAACCCCAAGGGTTTCATGGGCAGACAAAAGATGCTGGTTCCCATGCCGGTAGCGCAGTATCCCCTTGTCCGCTGAAAGAAGGCGCTGGCCGAAATCAAAGGGGGCGATACTGGAAAAATTCTCCATCTGGTTTGAAATGGTCATGACGCTGCCATTTTTTTCCACCACATAGGCAAACCCTTTTTGGCCCAGCTTAAAATCATGGATAAAAAAAGAGGAAAAAGCAGACACTTTCACGGCACCGGCAAAAACCCCCACAATCTTATCTGCAACTTTCAGGGGCACCGATACCACAAACACCTTTTCCCGGGATTCCCGGGAAGCAATGATATCAGAAATACACACCTTGCCCTTCATGGATTCTAGAAAATAGTTTCGGTCCTTGACGCTATATTTTTTTGGCACACTCCTGTGGGAGGTTGAAATCAGGTCACCGTTTGTATCAACCACAAACAAAAAATCATAATAGGGGTAGCCACTCTCAAGTTTTTCAAGCAGATCGTTGGCTCCTTTTCTCGCACTTCTGCCATAGTATCCACCCTCGGTCAAAGCCTCGGTCAGCACTGACTGGACGCCCCAGGTGGTCAGGTCTGCAATCCGTGCTTCCAGCCATTTGTCCATGAGGCCCGCCGTAAGCCTTACCTCCCTTGTCAGGGATCGGTTGATGCTCTCTTCCATGGATCGGGTGGATGCCAGGTAGGAATAGACAAACCCCAGGAACATGCCAAGGGCAATGGTGCTTAAAACCGGCAGGAGAATTTTTTCCCGGAGCGCCATCTTCATTGCCTATTTTACCACCACATCTGCCTTGGAAATAATCTTGTACGCAATATCAATTCCCAATTTTTCCGCTGTTTTCAGATTCAGCTGAATCCGACCGCCCCGGGTGGGTGCAATCGTGAATTCACCGGGTTTTTTCCCTTCCAGAATCGACCGGGCCATCCGGCCTGCCGCATATCCCTGCTCTCGCATGGACACGGAAATGCCGCACAATACCCCGGCACTTGCTGCGGTGTCAAAAAAGCCCACCGTGGGCAAGCCCCCCTCACGGGTCAGGATCTCCATCAATTGAGCTTCCGGCACAAGCCTTTTCCCGGAGGGTTCGGCCTTCACGGTCCGGCTCACATAAACCCCGACGGCATCTGCCATGTCCCTGTATTTCATAACACTGGCCTTCCAGTCTTCCAGGGTAAGGGGTTGCTCATAGGCAATGACTTCAACGGGCAAGGCCAGGGTTTTGCAATACGCAATAAAATAATCCGTGGTCTCTGACTTGTCGGACAACATGAGCATTTTTTTTACCCTGGGTACAATTTTTTGGAGCAGTTCAATGCTCTCCACAACATTGGGCCGTTCCAGCACACCCGTGACATTCTCCCGTGGAAATCCATAGGTGGAAATATCGGCGTTGACCCCGCCAAACACAAAAACAGGCCCCTGTTTTCGGGTACAATTTTTTGCAACAAAAAAGGTCTGGGCATTGTCATCCATGGCAATGACCACATCCGGGTCAAAGGCCTCCATTTTTCGGGTCGCCATCCGGCCGGCTTGTATTTTCCAGGCAAGGTCGTTATTGCGTTTGGTATCCATGTAAACATATTCCATCTTTACACCGGAATTGACAAAGGCGGCGTCAATCCCCTGGTTCATCTCCACCACATGGCCCTGCTGGTTTTCATGGTAACTATGCACCACCAGAACCTTTCTATCCGGAAAGACAGGGAAACTTGAACCGACATTCCCTGCCTGAACAAGGGGTATCAGGAAGAAAAGGCCCCCCCAAAAAAAGGCCCCGGCAAGGGCGGCAATGGTCTTTTTTTGCATTTTTATTCTCTTTTATAACTTCGGTTAATGCACACCCCCGACGGGCACAGCTCTTACCTTACAATGGAAAAGCCCAGGCGAAATATATCGTCTCTTTTATCATATTCGATAAGGTTCTCTGCATAGCCGCCAAAATACTGGGCATGGAGATACACATCCAGAATACCGTTCAAAAACGGCAGCTGGTTGATGGGGTAAGAGATGTCCAACTGCCAGGAAGGCCCTTTTTTCCCGTGCCGGTAGTGGGTTTCAAAGGCCAGCCCAAGGGGGGTTCCGATCTTTGTTTCAATGTCAAAATAGCCTCTGTAGTCGGACAGGTCCGGATTGGTAATCGTGTCGGTTCCCAGGTAGGTCCACACCTTTGGGGCCAATTTCAAATGGATCTCATTCCACAGCCGAAAAGAAATGATCGGCTGGATATAGCCGTAGTTGGTACTCCTGGACTCCATTCCCCCCCGGCCGTTGGATTCATGCTGAAACCCCGTCTGGAACCCGAACCCGGATATCCAGGAAAGGCCCAGATCTATCTTGTCTTCCAGAAAGAAAAATTCAGGCATGTACCGGGAATCTTTAAAGGGTGCTGATTCTGATTTCAGATCCCAGAAAGACTGCTGGGTATATCCCAGATGGATCTTTTCCATAAACGACAGGTTGTTTTTGAGAAAACTGTCTTCATAAAAATCAAATAACTGGTATTTAAAACTGATCTGGAAACTGCTTTTTTCAAGCCCCGGGTCCACACCAAATAAAAAATAGACCGGCTTGTAGGTGGACAAATTTTTGGTGAACGGTTGAAAATAATCGGTCATCTCCCCCAATGTGGGTTGAACGACATCTTCTGATGGAACTTGCGTTTCTCCCGGGACAAAGGCAATTGCATGGAACATGGCGGTGTTGGAACTGAAATC
>JAHIVS010000349.1 GCA_018816605.1 Pseudomonadota bacterium | reverse complement strand
ATAGGCAACCGTAATATTGACCATATCCAGGCTGAATTCGGGAAACACCTCCTGCTTGATGTTAAACCCCATCATCAGCCCGCCGATGAGCAGCACCGCCATGATCAGGTTGGCAGCAACGGAATTGCCTGCCATCCAGGCTACCGGCCCCCGTAACATTAATGAATCTTGTTTTGGTATCATGAACGGGCTCCTGAATCCTGCTGCAGGGCCATCCCGTTTACCGGAGCCGGCAGATCCGATGTGATCACCTCATCACCGGCAAGGATACCGGACCGGATAAAAACCCGGCCTTCTTCCTTCCAGGCAAGACTGACCGGTTTGATCACAAGCTTCCCTGCTTGATATACCCACACGGTGTTCTTGTCCCTGAGAATGGATCTGGGTATGGAAAAGACATTTTCAAGCATTTTCCCCTGGATCTGAACATCCACATAATCATCCAGCAGCAATTGCGGTCTGCCCCCCTGACGCGTTAACCCCAATGGATCTAATACACGAATGATCACACCGGCCATCCGGCTTTTATCGGATATTTTTCCGGTGGTCCGAACCAGGGTCCCCTGCCAGGACTCTTCTGAATACTGGGAACGGATATCGGCCTTGCTGCCGGTCTTTTCATTGATATTGAGGGCTGCCAGCCGGTCCGGCGGCACCAGGGTTTCAACCAGAAACGCATCCACATCCACCAGGGTGGCAAGTTCCCCCTGGACGGTCACCAGGGAGCCGAAATCAACTTTTTTTTCGAGAACCAGGGCATTAAACGGAACCACAATTTTTGTACGGGACAGGTTCAAGTTAGCCTTTTCAAGATCCGCCCGGGCAGCGTTCACCACAGCGTTGGCCTGGTCAAGCTGGGGCTTGCGCAGGGCAAGATCTGTTTGTACCATCTCCCCCTTGGATACCTGATTAATCAATTTGAGTTCCTCCCGTGCAATCAACTGGCTGCCCTGTTCAATGGCAAGATCAGACAGGGCTTTATCAAGCGCACTCTGGACCTTTTGTATCTCAATGAGATAATCTGAATCATCCACCAGGAGAAGGATTTCTCCTTTTTTCATCAAACCACCCTGGACAAAGTTTTCAGAAACAAAGACCACCTCCCCTGCAACTTTGGCTTTCAGGGTAATTTGTCTATCCGGCATCACCGTGCCCATGGCATGGACATAGGTTTGAAAATCTCCCGGCTTAAGGGGAATGGTTTCCACGAAAGCCGCCTGTTTTTCAATGGGCTTTCGCTTCATTTTCACTTCTTGGGATTTAATATAATTAAACCCTACCACACCTGCCAGAACCAGAAAAACCGGCAGGGCAATGCGGATTATCCGCTTGACCATTAAACCCTTTTTTTTCGGGACACTCATTTTACCTGCTCCACATCATCCGTTTGATTTTGTTTTGTTGGTTTCCATCCAAGGGCCCTGTAAAGCCCGATCCGCTCCTTGATAAAGGCTGCCCGTTCCCCCACCAATTGTCTTTCCAGTTTCTCAATACTTGTCCAGGCGATCAGATAGGACAAATAGCTGCTTTGACCGTTCTGATATTGCAGCATGGCATCTTTTAAGGTCAATCGAACCGCCCCAAGCTCTTCTTCAAGTAATTTAATATAGGATTCCTGTTTTTGAATACCCACCAGTCGATCTTCAACCTCAAAAATAGCCGCAGCCACGGTTTTCGCATAAAGATTCAATTGTTCCCGGGCCACAGCTCTCACCCTTTCCACTTCTGCCTGGCGAAACCCCCCGTCAAAAATAGGACCTGCAATACTCCCCACAAGGGTTGCCACCCAGTTTTGGAACAACAGATCAAGCTGTCCGCTTGAAAACAGCGCTCCGGCCGTCAATGTAAAAGAGGGCATCAGATCGGCCTTGGCCGCTGTGACTTCCCAAAGGGAAGAGGACAGCCGCATTTGGGCCGCCTGTATATCCGATCGGTTTTCCAGAAGATTGGACGGAATTCCCACCGAGGCAAGTGCCAACGGGTCCGGAAGAACAGCGGTTGCCACTTGAATCTGGGCAGCGGATGTTTTCCCGCACAAAAAGGCCAGGCGATT
>JAHIVS010000348.1 GCA_018816605.1 Pseudomonadota bacterium | reverse complement strand
CAGGAGGGTTGTCAGGACCACCCGGCTTTTTTCTCCTCCCGATAGCTGGGCGATCTTTTTGTCCACATCATCCCCGGAGAAGAGAAATGCGGCGCACAGGTTCCGGATCACCCCGATTCCTGCGAGGGGCAGGGTTTCCTGGACCGTTTCAAAAACAGTTTTTTCCGGATCCAGAATATCCATGGAATGCTGGCTGAAATATCCCAGGTTGACGCTGGCCCCGAGTTTGACGATGCCGCTGGTCGGATCGGTCTTTCCGGCCAGAATTTTTAAAAAGGTGGATTTGCCGGCGCCATTGACCCCGACCACGGCAATTTTATTCTGCCGGTTGATCAGTCCGGAAATATCGCTGAAAACGGTCCTGGATTCCCGGCCGGGTGTCTCCCATGTTTTTGAAAGGTTCTCCAAAAACACAACATCGTCTCCGGAGCGGGGCGGTTCTGAAAATTCAAACCGGATCACCTGCTGGTGTTCCGGCAATTCAATGCGCTCTATTTTCTCCAGTTTTTTGATCCGGGACTGAACCTGGGCCGCATGGGATACCCGGGCCTTGAAACGGGCGATGAAGTTTTCTTCCTTGGCCAGCATCTCCTGCTGGCGTCTGTGGCTGGCCACCAATTGTTTCATCCGGGCTTCCCGTTCCTGGATATAAAAATCATAGTTTCCGCCATAGGTGGTGGTGGTGTGGTTGGCCACTTCTATGGTCCGGGACGCCACCCGGTTCATGAAATCATGGTCATGGCAGGTCATCAAAAGGGCGCCCTTGAAATCATTTACCAGCCAGTTCTCCAGCCAGATGATGGATTCCATGTCCAGGTGGTTGGTGGGCTCGTCCAAAAGCAGGACATCCGGGCAGAGGGTCAGTATCTTGGCCAGGGCAATCCGCATCTTCCATCCGCCGCTGAAGGATTCCACGGGCCGGGTGTAGTCGGCAGGACCGATCCCCAGGCCGGTCAGAACCGTCTGGGCACGGGTTTCAAGATCATATCCCCCCCGGTTTTCAAATTCCTCGGCCGCTTCCCCGTATTCTTCAAGCAGGGTTTCCATGGCCGCCTCTGACATGGGTTCAGCCATGGCCGCTTCCATCACCTTCTTCTTTTCCCCCAGGAGCATCACATCTCCTGCGGCGGACATCACTTCAGAAAGAGCGGATTGGCCGGACATATCCCCCACATCCTGGGAAAAATAGCCTGTTTTTATTTTTTTTGCATAGGAAATTTCACCCTCATCTGCTTCTTCCTCTCCTGTTATCAGACGGAAGATGGTGGTCTTGCCTGTGCCGTTGGCCCCCACAAGCCCGATCCGAGAGCCGGGAAGGATCTGCAGGCTTGCATTGGAAAAGAGAATCTGGGATCCGTGCTGTTTTGAAATTTTTGTCAGATGAATCATTTTATTGTCCTGAAAAATCCATAGCATTACCATATCTGCCGGATGATTTGCAAGAAAAGAAATGGGGCGGCAGCCCAGAATTTTTGAAGAGGTGTCAAAATTTAATTTTCGGGTCGGGCAGGAGTATGGATTCCAGGTGGAAATACTTAAAAAATCTGCCTGAGCTGCTCCACGGCATTCTCAAGATCATGGCGAAGCTGGGAATTTTTATCGTTGCAGGCGGCCAGTACAAAATCGGCGGTGTGGATCACATTTTTCCATCTGGGCCGGATGGGCAGGGTTTTAATCTCCAGGTATTTGTCCAGGGTCTGGGTCCTTGCCCAGCCGTCTTTCCCGATATAGACATTCCACAGCCCGGATTGCTCTGCCAGCTCCACCCGGGTGGTATTGGTCTCTGCAGCCCAATAGTCCACGGCCAGATTCATCACGGACACGCTTATTTTTTTTCTTTCCTCTTCCCCGGTCCGGGTTTCTTCTTTTGAGCTCAGTTCATCCATGATCCGGTCAATGGCCGTGATTCCTTTGTGGATGTCGGATCGTTCTTCCCAGACATCTCCTGTCATACTCTGGAGCATCAGTTCAAGTTTTGATAGGCGTTCCCGGTTCAGGTTCAGGATGTCGATAAATCGGGTTGCATGTTCAACAGAGGCGGGGGGGTCTTTTTCGTCCTGTCCATGCCTTTTGAAGATCATAAAACAAAAATCCTCCCCATTGATGGCCAGGCGGCGCAGGGTCACATCCACGGTTATCACGGTATTGTTCCTGCCTTTGATGGGAAGGCCGGGATGTTCCAGGGGCAGGCTTGTCGGATCTGTTGAATCCATGCATCGGGTCAGGGGCATCAGCGATGGGTTCTTTTGATCCGGAAAAAGGGTTAGAAAATTTTGTCCCAGAAGCTGCTCTGACGCAAGTCCGGTGATGGACTCAAACGCCTTGTTGCTGAAT
>JAHIVS010000041.1 GCA_018816605.1 Pseudomonadota bacterium | reverse complement strand
CCGGCGATCCGGCGCATCGCGAGAAGGCGGAGAGCGCGCTCGCCCGCGTTGGACTCGCGGACCGGATGCGGCACCACCCGAACCAGCTCTCCGGCGGCCAGCGCCAGCGCGTTGCCATCGCACGGGCCACCATCATGCGGCCTTCGCTTATCTTGGCAGACGAACCCACGGGGAACCTGGACCGCACGGCCGGCAATGAGGTCGTCCAGATCCTGGAAGCGCTGAATCAAACCGGTATTTCCCTGATTGTTGTCACCCATGATCCGGCCCTGGGCGACCGGGCCAAAAGAAACATTGTCATGACAGACGGTCAGATCCTGTCTGACCGGCGAAAGGCTTAGGGCCCCATGAAACTAGAGAATACCTTAACCTTCAGCATCCGCGCGCTTTTGGGTTATCCGGCCCGGACGGTGCTGGTCCTGCTGGCCATGGCCATGGGGGTTGCATCGGTCATGGTGCTCACCTCCCTGGGGGAAGGGGCACGACGCTATATCAACCGGGAATTTACCTCTCTTGGCACCAATATTCTGGTGGTTCTGCCCGGTCGATCCGAAACAACGGGGGGGGCGCCGCCACTCCTGGCCCAGACCCCCCGGGATCTTACCCTGGCAGATGCCCTGTCATTGAAAAAAAATGCCTTTGTTGCCAAGGTGGCGCCCATTGTCATCGGCTCTGCCCCGGTCTCCCACCGGCAAAAGGACCGGGAAGTCACCATTCTGGGGACCACAGCCGATATGTTTGATATCCGGCAATTGACCATGGGGCAGGGTGCTTTCCTTCCTCCGGGTGACCCGTCCAGCGGATCCGGTATCGCCGTAATCGGGTATAAAATCAAAAAAGAATTGTTCGGTACCCCTTCTGCCCTGGGCAAGTGGGTCCGGATTCAGGACTGGCGGTTCCGGGTCATTGGTGTGCTTGGCAAAAAAGGACAATCCCTTGGAATGGACATGGGCGATCTGGTCATCATTCCGGTGGCGTCTGCCCAGTCCCTTTTCAATTCCGAGGCCTTATTCCGCATCATGGTCCAGGCCAAGAATCGGAATGCCATTCCGGCAGCCAAGGATGCCATATTGAGAATCATCCGGGAGCGGCACGATGGTGAAGACGATATCACGGTCATCACCCAGGATGCCATTCTCTCCACCTTTGACCGGATATTTTCCGCCCTGACCTTTACCATTGCCGGGATAGCGGCTGTCAGCCTCGGGGTTGCCGGTATCCTGATCATGAATGTCATGCTCATATCGGTTTCCCAGCGGAAATCGGAAATCGGATTGTTAAAAGCACTGGGTGCGGGCTATTCCCAGATTTTGCAGGTGTTTCTCGTCGAAGCTGCCATATTGTCCATGACCGGGGCGCTTCTGGGTCTGGTCATGGCATTTATGGGAACCTATGTTATTGCAAGGCTCTTTCCTTATTTTCCGGTCCATATCCCCCCATGGTCTGCGGCAGCCTCTGTTTTGACCGCCCAGATCACAGGCCTGGTATTTGGTGTCCTTCCTGCCAGGAGAGCGGCTGCCATGGACCCTGTTTCAGCCTTGTCCAGAAGGTAAAACCAGGGAGAAAATAGTATACAGATGCGGTTTGCCGATGCCATAAATCTTTCACGAAGCGGGGTGTTCAGTCAACGGCTCAGAAGTTTTCTCACGGCCCTGGGAATTGCAGTGGGCATTTCCTCTGTGGTGCTGCTGACCTCCATCGGAGAAGGGATTCACCAGTATGTTCTGTCTGAATTCACCCAGTTCGGAACCAATTTGATCGGCATTAACCCGGGGGTTACCACAACCCATGGAACCCCGGGCGCCATGATCAGCAATGTCCGGCCCCTGACCCTGGAAGATGCACTGGCCCTGAACCAGATACCCGAGGTCATGGGTATGGTTCCTCTGGTCCAGGGGAACTCTCCGGTTGAATACAGAGGGAAAACAAGACGCACCTATGTGTTCGGGGTGGGGCATAAAGTGCCGGAAGTGTGGCAGATGCGGGTTATGGGCGGCCGGTTTCTTCCGGATGACGACCCACGCTCGGCACGGGCGTTTGTGGTCCTGGGCAGCCGGGTGAGGCAGGAGTTGTTCGGCACCCGGAATCCTTTGGGAAAAAGGGTGCGCATCGGCGGAGAACGCTACCGGGTCATCGGGCTGATGGAATCCAAGGGGCAGATGCTCGGATTTGACCTGGATGATGCTGTCTATATTCCCGTTGCCAGAGCCCTTGCCATGTTTAACAGGGAAAGCCTCATGGAAATCGATATCCTTTATGGCAAGGGCATCAGCGCAGACCAGGTGGTGAAGAAAATAAAAAATAGTTTGATCCGCCGCCACGGGACCCAGGATTTCACCATTACAACCCAGGAACAGATGATAGAGGTCCTGGGATCGGTATTGAATATTCTTACCCTTGCCGTGGGGGCCCTGGGGGGGATTTCCCTGTTTGTGGGTGGGATCGGTATCCTGACCATCATGACCATTGCCGTCCAGGAAAGAACCGCTGAGATCGGCTTGCTGCGGGCCCTTGGGGCAGGCCAGGGCCAGATTCTTCTGCTCTTTATGGGCGAGGCCATCACGCTTTCGGCCCTGGGCGGGTTTGCAGGTCTGGCCTTGGGCTGGGGGGGCGCCTGGCTTCTGGGGCTTGCCATTCCGGCTCTGCCTACCCATACCCCCCTGATCTACGTTGTTCTTGCCGAACTGCTGGCGATTTTTATCGGTCTTTTATCCGGTGTTGTTCCTGCCTTTCGTGCCGCCGGCCTTGATCCGGTGGAGGCCCTGCGCAGCGAATAACCAAATCGGACATGAAGCTTCCTGATTTTACTTGAATTTTAAGATTCACCGTCTCCGTGCCTGGTGTTTTTCAGATGTTTTAACCGAAAATGCCCATCGGACCAATGGGGGGAACGGCGATATCCGGCTGGCATATTAAATGCTTTTATGATGTTTCCTGTCTGGGGGAATGGCTTTTATAAAGGAGAATATAGGATGCAGTGGAAATTCTGGGGAAAAAATAAAATAGATAAGGGTGTTAAGCTTTCCAAACCCAAGGATCTGCCATCTTGTGTGGGAAAATATCTGGTGGTCAATCTGGAATATGATCCCGACTGGGTGTGGCAGCTGAAATCTGTGGCAATGAAAAAAGAAAACACCAGGGATGTGTTTGATTTTCGTGCCTTTGATCCATTGAGTGCCGGTTTGCGGGGTATTCAGGTACTCAATTACAACTCTTTGGACGAACACCCCGAGCTTGTATATTTTGATGGCTGGTATAACAAAGAAACCCTGAAAGTGGAGATCACGGACCACTACAAAACACTGAAAAAAGACCAGGCAGCATAACCCTGAAAGCGGTTGTTTCCTTTCCGCAAATTTGGATCCTGTTCATGATGGTCACATCCCTTGTGCCCGTAATGAACAGGATGGAGTTGTTGATTGGCATTTTATCCTGACTTAAATTCTCTGATTATTTTGAACAAGTTGGATATTTTTCAATTTATTTTAAATCAAGATTAAAAGTCGCTTCGCTCCTTTGATTTGGGTTTTTTAAGGCATAGGCAAGGAGCATCGAACAAAAAAATGGGGGAAGCCGGTATTATCCCACTTCCCCTCGGGGCATTAATCAATGCTCCTCGCTTTCGGCTATCCCTTGCCAGGTTGCTCCCCAGCAGAGCCTGGCGCCGTTTCACCGAAAATCAAAATATCTCAGATGATGCGATCCGTACATGTTCTGCAGATACCGTCATAGATTTTTCTGCGGCAGCAGCTATGAGTGATCCCCGAGCAAGGTTGTTGGCTTTTCGCAAAAGTCCGCCGGAACCTTGCTGGATAGCGGTGACAGCCTGGTCAGAGAACAAATTGCCTGCTCCGCATAGTTTTAAGTGATGGATGAGATAGGATTTCATGCCATCTATACCCAAACCCTCAAGATGGCTTTTAGCAACTATTCTGGAAGCAAAAGGGATGGACGTTCTGTATTGCAGTTTGTCCACAAGTGTTGGCTGACCGGCAAGAATGACAGGAAGCCATGTTTGAGAATCTTTTTCAAATTGGACGAGGGTGTGCAGTTCTGCAAAAACCTCCATCCGCAAAAGAGATGCTTCATCTATAATCAGGATGGTTTTCATCTTTTTGCCCTGTACAAATTCACGGATCTCATTTTTGATAATGGATATCATAACTGCTCTGGATATCGAGTTCCTTTCAATACCCAACTCCTCGACGATCTGGCGATATAACTCAATAATGGACCCGGTTGAAGCTGTCACATAAAACACCTTGTACTCGGAAGAATGCAAATATGAAGCAGCGTATCTAAGTGCCGTAGATTTTCCGCTGCCCACATCTCCGGTGATCACCGCACTGCACCCCAGGCGAAGGGCATAGTCAAATCGGTTCTTTACACCCTGAACTTCAGGGGTTACAAGGATTTCATCAATATCAACATTTGCAGGAAAGGCCTCTTTCGATAAACCAAAGAAGGTTCTGTATACATCACTCATAGCAGTCGCCCTCCTTTATAATCTGATGTCTTCGGAAAAATCCGAATATCATTTTCATTCCACTTGTCCCGTTTAACACGGCAGTTAACCGACAGGTCCACTGGAGTCAAAAATCCATAGGATTTGCTTTTATAAAGCACTTCCGCCTTTTGGGGAGTATCTTCATGGTATCTAACATCCACATGCCTGCCGATAAGGGCAACAGGAGCCTCAAACATGGCGCCGTTAAGGGTGATGGTTCTGTCTTTGGCAACTTTCCGCCTGGCTGTCTTCCGAAAATGGTCTTTTAAATCCGGCGGAGCTGTTCTGATACATTCCATGGCTGATGTAAATCTCCTAAATGGGGTCTGACCGGTGGCACTGTGACTGGTCTGGTGGTAAGAATCGTTGAGCCAATTTTTAAAGGCAAAATTCAAATCATCAAGCGTTTTACCGGTGAACTTTTGAAGAAACTGCAGTCTCACAGTTCTGAACCATCTTTCAATTTTGCCTTTTCCCTGGGGCTTATATGGCCGGGCATGAATCAAGGCTATGGATAATGACGCTGCCACATATTTTAAATGATGGGACCTGAAGGCCGGACCGTTATCCACATACAGTTTCCTGGGCAGTCCCCGGGTCAAAAAAGCCTGCTCAAGTACTTTGAGATATGTTTTTAAATTCTCAGACAGATAAAATCCGGCAGCGGTTATTAACCGGGAGTGATCATCTATGATGGCAATCAGATAACTTTTACGCATCTTTTCCTGGTACAAAATCTGGGGGCCGTGCATGACGTCACTTTGCCATAAATCATTTGGGTTTTCAGCTTCAAATTTTCTCCGGTCTTCCGGGTGGGCACTTTTCATCAACCCACGATGGTGAAGGAAT
>JAHIVS010000347.1 GCA_018816605.1 Pseudomonadota bacterium | reverse complement strand
GACTTGCATGTGTTAAGCACGCCGCCAGCGTTCATTCTGAGCCAGGATCAAACTCTCCAGTTATAATCCTTATGCTTTTCTTTTTAGGTCTTTACGACCCGCTCTTTTCTTTTCTCACTGACCAATTTTCAAAGATCAAACACTTCCAAAAAAAAACTTCCCGGGCTGAACTCTTACAGAGCCTTTCCCCGTGAAGATCAACGTATAATACCTGAAATTTATTTTATGTCAACCTCTTTTTTCAAATAGACTTAATAATTTTTTTTCACCTGGGGTGCAGGGGGATCTTTTTATGCCATCCGATAGGTATAGCTCATCATGATCTGATTTCTGTCCTCCATGTTCAGGGCTGCTTCCAGGCCTGCACAGTCCAGGTTGCAATTGATGGCCTCCTTGGTCATTCGGATTCCCATGGGGTTTTTTTCCACCATGGTTTTGGCAAGGCCCTGGGCGGTGGATATCATCTCAGTTTTTTCCACTATCCGGGATGCAAATCCCAGATTGAGCGCGGTTGCGGCATCCATCCAATTGCCGGTCAAAAGGTATTCATAGGCCCGGCCCGCCCCGATGAGCCTGGGAAGAAAATAGCTGGAGGCCATGTCCGCCCCGCCCAGACCGATGTTGATATAGGCCGCTGAAAACCGCGCATCCTGGGCCAGTATCCTTAGGTCCGAAGCCATGGCCAGGGAAAATCCGATTCCGGCGGCCGCCCCGTGGACACAGGCGATAATGGGCTGGGGAATCTGACGCATGGCCAAAAAAAGCCGGCTCATGCGGACCTGGGCATTATAGGCCTGGACGGGCGTCATCTTGAAAATTTCGGGGGCGTAAACCTTGGTGTCAAGGCCTGCGCAAAACCCCTTGGCTTTTCCACCGTCCAGGATGATCACCCGGATTTGCTCGTCATAGCGCAGTTCCCTTAAAAGTGTTTCAAAGGCCTCCACCATTGAATGGTCAAAGGCATTGTAGGTGGCGGCCCGGTCCAGGGTCAGGTATCCGATGTGATCTTTTGTTCTGAACTTGAACGGAGGGGTCTCGGGTTGGGTACTGGGGGTCATCTTACAGGTTCTCCTTATCCTAGGGGTTAATCGGTAAACCATGCATCCTGCATGGTCAGCGTCATCTGGGTTGAATTTACAAGTGTCGTGGCCAGCCCTTCTATTTTGGGCAGTTCATAGGCGAAAAAATAACGGGCCACACAAAGCTTGCCCTCATAAAAGAGGGTATCCTTTTTTTTCAGCTTCTCTTGTTCAAGTGCCGACAGGGCGGCATCGGCCATGGTAAGCCATTGCCAGGCAATGACCAGGATGCCGAACATCTCAAGAAAGAGACTGGCATCGGCCAGATAGGCCTCCGGCCCTTTTTCCATGGCCAGAAGTCCCAAGGCCTGAAGGGTCTTTTCCAGCAGGGCCATGCCATGGGCCAGGTCCCGGGCCATCTCTTCAAGTCCCCGGGCCGACTCCGGGTGAAGGCCTGCCGCCGCCATGGCCGCTTCCATCTCCTGCTTCAGCACGCCTAGGGCCCGGCCGTTTTCCATGACCAGTTTTCTGCCCAAAAGATCCATGGCCTGGATACCCGTGGTCCCTTCGTGGATGGTGTGAATGCGCATGTCCCTGAAATGCTGCTCCACGGGAAAATCATCGCAATACCCGTATCCGCCAAAACATTGGATGGCCATGCTGGTAGACAGAATCCCCATTTCAGACGGAAAGGTTTTGGCCACAGGGGTCAGCAGCTCCAGGAGCAGGTGGCAGTCTGCCTGGCCGGGATCTTTGGCAAGGATGTCCTCGTACATGCCGCATTGGAGGATCAGGGCCAGGGCCCCTTCTGCAACACCGCGCTGGAAGAGCAGCATGCGGCGCACATCCGCATGCCCGATAATGGGGATGGGAGGAGCCTCCTTGGGAGCTGCAACAGGCCTGCCCTGAACTCTTGTCCGGCAATAGTCAAGGGCTGAATGATAGGCGGCCGTGGCAATGGCGGTTGCTCCCATGCCCACCTCCAGCCTTGCATTGTTCATCATCTGGAACATATAGGCGAGCCCCTTGTGTTCCTGACCCACCAGGTACCCGATGCAATTGTCCTTTTCCCCAAGGCGGATTCCGGTAATGGGGGCACCGCGATACCCCAGCTTGTGAAAGACCTGGGTGACATTCACGTCGTTTTCCACAAGATTGCCCTGGGCGTCGGGCCTGAATTTGGGAACGACAAAAAGAGAGATCCCCTTTACGCCGGCAGGCGCCCCCTTTATCCGGGCCAGCATCAGATGAACCACATTGTCCACCCCGTCATGGTCTCCAGCGGAAATAAAGATTTTTTCCCCAAAAATTTTGTATTGCCCCTTTTCCGATGATCTCTGTTCAAGGGGAACCGCCTGGGTACAAAGGTCTCCGAGGGATGTCCCTGCCTCGGGCTCGGTAAGGGCCATGGTGCCCTGCCATTTGCCTGCCAGCAGGGGCGGCAGATAGATGTTTTGCAGTTTGTCTGACCCGAAACTTAAAATCAGTTTTGCCGCCCCCATGGTCAGGCCCGCGTAGACCGAGGCCGAGTAATTGGCAGTGGCAAAAATAAAATTAATACATAGGAGAAGAGAAGAGGGCATGTTCTCCCCCTCCCAGGATTCAGGGAAGGTGGCTGCTATCCATCCGTCCTGGCCCAGGGTTTCCAGCATGGGCCGAACCCCTTTATGGACGCAGACCCTGCCGTCGACAAGTTGTGGCGGAAAGCGGTCCATCTCTTCAAACATGGGGTGCAGAACCTTTTTGCCCAGGTCAAAGGCGGCCGCAAAAACCCTGTCAATGGTCTTGGGGGTGTGGTCATTTAAATAGTTGGGAATGGCAACCTTGTATCGTGTGCTGCGCGAGTGCAGGGTAAAACCGAGGTTTTTCATGCTCATGAATTTATCTGCCATGGTGATTTCCTTTAAGGATTGTTTATCGGATACCTTCCATGAATCCGGGGTGTGAAAATGCCGCATGGGGATACTGATAAAACCCACGGCCGGTCTTGACCCCCAAATTTCCTTTTTCCACGTGCTCTTTAAGGAAGGCGGCATTGGCCTTTGCCTGGGAATCATTTTTAACTTGCGCCCAATAGTCGGTCACCTTGTAAACGGTTTCAAGACCGATGGAATCCATGATGCCAAAGGGCCCCACAGGGGTTTTCATGATTCCCATCCAGGCCCGGTCGATGTCTTCAACAGATGCCACCTGGCGAGCAGCAAGGGTCAGGGCTGCGGCCATGAGCTCGGACAGCATGGTGTTGAACACATACCCATGCTGCTCTTTTTTCAATTCAATGGGGAACTGGTCTATGGCCCGGCAAAAATTTCGGACATCTTCCAGGGTCTGGAGGGCCGTACCGGGATGGGGCATGATGTCCACCACATTGGTCAGGAGAAGATCATGGAAATGCAGGGCGCAAAACCGGTCCGGCCTGCCCGTGGCCGAAGCAATCATGGAGGGGATCAGGGTGGAGGAATTGGTGGTAAAAAGGGTGTGATCAGGACAAACCTTGTTGAATTGGGCAAACACGGCCTGTTTGATTTTCGGATCTTCGGGCACAGATTCAGAGATCAGGTCGGCATCTTTTCCTGCGGATTTTGGGTCTGATGAGAAGTGTATCCGCGTCAGAGCCCCTTCTGCCTGTTCCCGGCTCACCCGTTTGTGGCCGGCAAGGGAAGCCGCCAATTTGCCCAGACGCTTTTTTGCCGTCTCAAGGGCCGGGTCAAAGGCATCATAGATGGTGACATCAAAATTCCAGGCCGCACATTGCAGACCGATCTGAAGCCCCATGGTTCCGGCCCCCAGAATCAGCACGCGTTTAATTTTCTTTTCCATTTTTTGTATCTTTTCTCCCTGTTCTCTAACATTATCCTTACTGGCCAAAGGCCTGGTCCGCCATGTCCAGGGCAGCACCGGACAGCCCCTGGACAGACGTCATCCGCCCATGGGTTATGGGCAGCACGGTTTCCATATAAAACCTGGCCACGGTGATGATTCCCTGGTAAAAAATCTTGTCCTTTTCCTTGGTGACCGTATCAAGGGAGCGGTTTGCGGCAATGGCCCGCCACAGATGCATCCATCCCAAGACCACATCCCCGGTGATCTCCAGAAAGGGGTGGGCATGGGCAAAGGCGTGCGCATATTTTTCCGACAGGGCCGTCGTTCCCAGAGCCAGGGCAGTGGCGCCAAAGATGGTGATGGTTTGTTCCAATGACACTGCCAGGGGCGCCAGCAAGGGGATTTTTTTTGCCGTGGCAATGGTTTTGCCCATCTCGTTTACCAGGCCCTTAAAGACCAGGCCCTTTTGCAGCCCCAGTTTCCGGCCCAGCAGATCCATGGCCTGTATCCCGTCGGTTCCCTCATAAATGGAAGCGATTTTGGCATCCCTCACCAGCTGCTCCACGGGAAATTCCCTGGTATACCCATATCCGCCGAAAACCTGAACCGCCTGGACACAGACCTCAAAGCCCCGCTGGGCGCAATAGGCTTTTACCACCGGGGTCAGAAATTCAATCATCTGGCCTGCAAACATTTTTTCTTCTACGGGTGTGTTCAACTCTTTGATGTCAAACAAAGACCCCACGTAATAAATCAGGGTTCGCATCCCGTCCACATGGGCCTTCATCCAGGTGAGCATTCTTCTGACATCCGGGTGGCCGATAATGGGGATGGAGGGGGCCGCAGGATTTCCAAGAGCGGCAAGATCCTTGCCCTGGACCCGCTGCCTTGCATATGCCAGGGCATACAGATAGGCAAGGGATGCCGTGCTGCTGCCCTGGAATCCCACGTTCAGCCGGGCCTCGTTCATCATGTGGAACATGATGGCAAGCCCCTTGTTCGCCTCCCCCAGAAGAAACCCCCGGCAGTGTCCCTTTGTGCCCAGGGCCATGGAACAGGTAGCAGACCCGTGGAGCCCCATTTTTTCTTCAATTCCCACGCATGCCAGATCATTGGGCTCTCCCAAGCTTTTGTCTTCATTGACCCAGATTTTGGGTACAATAAAAATAGAGATTCCGGCGCTGCCTTTTGGGGCCCCTTCAATGCGGGCCAGAACCGGGTGAATGATGTTTTCGGCCAGATCATGCTCCCCGGCCGTGATGAAAATTTTGTTGCCCGTAATGGACCAGGTGCCGTCGTCAAGCTGCCGGGCGCTGGTGGTAAGGGCCCCCACATCAGAGCCTGCCTCGGGTTCCGTGAGCAGCATGGTGCCGCTCCATTTTGCCGTGTACAGATTTTCCAGAAACAAGTTTTTCAGCTCGTCTGTGCCAAACAGCTCGATCATCTTTCCCGTGCCGTGTCCCATATGGGTATAACCGCTCAGGGCATAATTGGCCCCCACCACATAGTCCATGACGGCAATGGAAATCTGATAGGGCAGGCCGTGGCCTCCCCAGCAGGGATCTTCGGTAAGAGAGGTCAGCTGGGCCGCAAGCATCATGGCCCTTGCCCTATGAAAGGAATCCGGCACTTTTACCCGGCCGTTTTCAAACCGCACTCCTTTTTTATCTCCATCGGCAAGGGTTGGCAGCAGCTCTTTTACGGCAAGCTTCCGGGCTTCGGAAATGATCATGTCAAAGCTTTTTTTTGAAAAACCGGCAAAGCGTTCATCTTTGATCAGCTGGTCTGTCCTGAGCAATTCATACAAAATAAAATCAATCTCTCGTTGATCTGCAATCAATTGGGACATGCCTATTTCCCCCTAAAGAAAATTTTAATTTTCACCCGAACGTTTTTTCCTATACCAGCATTCCCCCGTCGCAGATAAGACTTGCGCCTGTGGTATAGGAAGCGGCATCCGACACCAGATAAAGAACGGCCCCGGCCATTTCTTCGGGCTTTGCATACCGGCCCAGGGGAATCTGGGACACAACATGGTCGCAGATCTCTTGGGAAGAGATAATGGCCGATGCAAACTGGGTGTCGGTAAGGCCGGGCAACAACGCATTGACCCGTATCCCCTTGGGGGCCAGTTCCCGGGCCAGGCTCTGGGTCATGTTAACAAGGGCCGCCTTGGTGGCCGAGTATACCCCCTGGAACAACCCGGGCCGGACGGCATTGACCGAGGACACATTGACAATGGCACCCTTGTCTTTCATCAGGGGGACAGCATATTTGATCATGAAAAACGGGCCTTTGACGTTCACATCAAAGGTTTTGTCCCAGATCCCGGCATCGGCCGTGATCATCTCCCCGAAATGGGGATTGGTGGCGGCATTGTTCACCAGAATGTCCAGGCGGCCGAACTGGTCTTTAATTTTTTCATACATGGCCTGGATCTGGTCCGGGTATCCGGTGTGGCAGGCCATGGCACAGGCCTTGCCCCCGGCCGCATTGATTGAGGCTGCGGCCTCTTCCAGGCTTTGGGCTTTCCGGCTGACCAGGATGACCCGGGCCCCACAGGCAGCAAGTTTCCGGGCGCAGGCAAGTCCAATCCCCCGGCTTGCACCGGTAATGACCGCCACTCTATCACTTAAATCAAACTCTTTCATCGCGTTCTCCTTCATATTGATTGTCTTGGGATAACTCTTTCATAGCCGGGACGACATCATGAGGCGCCGGGCTGTTTTTTCAAGGCCGATCACCCCGAAGATCAGCATGGCAAACCGTTTGTTCTGGGTGATCCCCTGATGATACCGGTTGTAAATCTGCTGGGCAATGACGGCCAGGCGAAAAAGGCCGAAGCAATAATAAAAATCAAAATTGCCCAGATCCTGACCGGTTTTTTCGGCATATCGGTTCAAGATTTCCTGCCGGGTCAGGGCACCGTCCATGTTCGTGGGCATGGTCCGCATCATCTGCATCTCTTGTGGGTCATTTTTTTCCACCCAATAGGCAAGGGAATTGCCAAGATCCATCAAGGGATCTCCAAAGGTGGCCATTTCCCAATCCAGTATCCCGGTGATCTGTTCCGGCTGATCCGGGTTGAGCACAAGATTGTCCAGCTTATAGTCATTGTGGACCATGGCAGGACGATGGGTGTCCTCTGGCATTTTTGCGGCCAGCCAGGCCATGACATCCTCAAAATCCGGGGCGTCATCTGTTTTGGCTTTTCGATACCGGCTGCTCCAGCCTTCCACCTGACGCTTCACATATCCTTGGGGCTTGCCGATGAAATCCAGGCCCGCCCCCTTCACATCAATGTTGTGTATCTCTGCCAGAACATCCACCAGGTTGACACAAAGCCTTCTGGCCTGGTCTGATGAAAAACTCAGACCCGCCGGCAGATCCTTTCGAAGGATGATCCCGTTCAATTTTTCCATGACAAAAAATGGGGCTCCGATCAGGGTTTCGTCCTCTGAAAATAACAAGGGACGCGGGCATTTGGGAAAGACCGGATAGAGCGCGGACAATACACGAAATTCCCGGCCCATATCATGGCCTGCTTTGACATTGGCGCCGATGGGAGGACGCCGGAGGACCATCTGCCGGTCGCCCAGGGTGATCAAATAGGTCAGGTTGGAAAACCCGCTGGGAAACTGGCGGATCCGGATGTCGCCGTCAAGCGCTTTGATCCGGGATTTCAAAAATTGCCCAACGGCATGGGCATCAATCTCTTCTCCGGGCCTGATGCCGGTTGCGGCGTCTGTTACCTGCATGGGGAGTTCCTCCATTCTACTAGAAAAATCGGGTTAAACTAAAATATTTGTTTGGTCATTCTCGTGCCAGGCAGAAGCCTTCCACCATGGCCAGTACATGATCGGTAAACTGATCCACGCAAATTTTTTGCTTGGTGTATTTCCAGCGTTTCAGGTACCATTCCTGCTGCATGGCCTTGATCATGCAGGCGGTAAGCTCATGGTTTCCGGGCTTGAACACGCCGGCCTCTTCTCCTTGAACCAGGATATCGCTTAAAATTTTCTGGGTATGTTCCTCAAGGGATTTGACCGCCTCAAACCCATGGGGAGTCAGATTCCTGGCTTCCATAAAGGTAAAATAGAACCAGGGCCGAAACAATTCCGATAAAAAAATATGGGCCTTGATCACGGCCCGCAATTTTACCAAAGGCTCCTTGTGGACATTGGCAAACGCTTCCAGAGCGCCCTTGACCATGGCCCGGGCCTGGGTTTGCATGATGGCCAGCAATTCATCTTTCCCCGGGAAATAGGCATACAATGCCCCCAGGCTCATGCCGGTTTTAAGACTTAAATCCCGCATACTCATGGCCTGGTATCCTTTGGTATAGGTGATGCTGAAAACAGCCTCAAAAATCTTGTCCAGGTTGGTCACAGCGGTTTCTTCCCGTTTAATGCGCATGACCTCCTGATTTTTAAGAAAGACCGCCCGGGAGATATCCCGGCCCGAAGCCGCATATTGTTTTTTAAATTCCTTGTAATCCATCCGATCCTTATGGGGGGGTATTTAACGATAGGTTTTTAAGATCCGTTTGGCCAGGGAGGTCTTGTGAACCTCATCTGCGCCGTCGTAAATTCTGGCCGCACGTTCATGGCGGAAAAACCAGGCCAGAATCGTATCATCGGTCATACCAAGCCCTCCGTGGACCTGAAGAGCCCGGTCCACAATCTGGTTCATGGTATTGGCCACCACAAATTTGATCATCGAAATGCTGTCCCTGGCCTGTGACGCCCCGTTCCGGTCAATCT
>JAHIVS010000040.1 GCA_018816605.1 Pseudomonadota bacterium | reverse complement strand
TGGAGCCCCATTCAGGGGTGGGGGGCTGGACCCCTATACCCAGAAACCCCAGGCCTGCAGCAAATAAAATTGCCGTGCCCATGCACAAAGAGGTCTGAACAATAATGGGTGCCATGACATTGGGAAGGATGTGACGAAAGATGATATTTTTATCCTTTGTGCCGCTTGCCCGGGCCGCTTCCACATAAACCTCCTCCCGGACGGTCAGAACACAGCCTCTCACCAGCCGGATATACAAGGGTATCATGCTGATCCCGATGGAGATCACCGTGTTTTTTAACCCCACACCCAGAATGGCAACCAGGGCCAGGGCCAGCAAGAAACCTGGAAATGCCAGCATAATATCTGTAAAGCGCTGGATGAGAAAATCGACTTTTCCCCCGTAGTAACCGGAGATAAGCCCCACGGGGACCCCGAATAAAAGTCCCACCCCGACCACACCCAGGGCGATCATCAAAGATATCCTGGACCCGTAAAGTATCCGGCCCATTATGGATCGGCCCAGTTCATCGGTTCCTAAAAAATATTCCATGGAAGGCGGTGAGAGTGAGTTGAACAAATCCGGGGCAGACGGATCTCCCTTGAACATCAGGGGAGCAAAAAGGGCACAACCAATATAAAGTGAAAGGAAAATTCCACCCAGAAAGGCAGCCTTGTTTCGTTTGAGCTTGGCCCATCCACGGGAAGAAGATTCATCTCCCCCTTCTGCCGGCTCATCTTCATCGTTTTTTCTAGTCATATGGATATCATTCATAGCGAATTCTTGGGTCCACCAAAGCATAAATAAGGTCAACCATTAGGTTAACCAGGGTATAGAGCAGTCCGAATATTAAAATACTGCCCTGAATCATTGCATAGTCCCGGGCCAGGATGGAATCTACAATCAGGCGTCCCAGGCCGGGCCAGGCAAATACGGTTTCCGTTAATACCGCACCACCCAGCAGCAGCCCGAACTGAAGCCCTACCACGGTAATGATAGGGATCAGTGCGTTTTTCAGGGCATGCTTGATGATGACCCATTTTTCTTTTAACCCTTTGGAACGGGCTGTTATCACATAATCTTGGGACAGCACTTCAAGCATGCTGGATCTTGTCATCCGCGCAATAAAGGCCACCACAAAAGCCGCCAGGGTGATCGACGGCAGAACCATGTGCTGCCAGGTGCCGATGCCGCCGGCCGGGAGCCACTGCAGAGTGATGGAAAAAAGGATCATCAGCATAATCCCCAGCCAGAAGACCGGCATGGAGATTCCCACAAGGGAGGCAATTGTCACCAGGTAGTCCACCCAGGTATAGGGCCTGACTGCCGCAATAATTCCTGCGGGGATGCCAAGGGCACAGGCGATAATAATGGCGGACATCGCCAGAAGAATGGTGTTGGGCAGTCTTGCCCACACCTCTTCCATCACCGGGTTCTGTGTCCGGGCCGATACCCCCAGGTCCAGGTGAAGCAACCGGTTCAAAAAGGTTGAATACTGGATATGTAAGGGTTGATCCAGCCCCATTTGAACCCGGATTATCTCTACATCTTCAGGAGACGCCATCTGGCCGGCCAAAACCTGTGCCGGATCTCCCGGGAGCATCCTCAGCATAATGAACAATAGCAGAGAGATTCCTAGGAGAACCGGTATAATGGATAACAACCGTTTTAAGAGAAAATTGATCATGGGTATAGATTATTCCATGGTAATATAGGTTGGATAAAATTTTTCCGTTGGGGTAACCACCAGATTTTTTATCTTGCTGGAATAGGCCAGAACAAACTTTTCAACATGGAGCCAGATCCAGGGAGAATCTTCCCAGACAATTTCAGAAGCCTTTTTGAGCAGGTCAAAGCGTTTGGCAGGGTCCTGTTCTTTTCTGGTTTGAATCATCAGCGCATCAAAAGTGGGATTGGAATAGAAGGAAGATCCCAGACCTTTGGGCGGATTAACCTCTGTGGTAAATTGGCCGTAAAGCCCCATGTCCGCATCCAGGAATAAGGGGCCCCAGCCCAGAAGAAAAACTTCCAGTTCTGTCTCTTCAATGGGTTTTAACAGGCCTGCTATATAGGTCGGCCAGTCATAGGTTCTCAATTGCACTTTAACTCCGATCGCCTGGAGTTGGGCCTGTACCACCTCGGCAACCTGTTTGTCAAAAAGATAGCGGCCATTGGGAGTTCTCATCTGAAGGGTTCTTGAAAAATCAAAGTTAGCTTCCTCAAGGAGCGCCTTGGCTTTTTTGGGATTATAGTCATATTGTTTGTCCATTTTGACATACCCGAATACTTTGGGAGATACCGGACCGTCCATGGGCTGGGCAGTGTTGAATAAAATTCGTTCCACAATGGCTTTTTTATCAATGGCATAGTTAAAGGCCTGGCGAACCCGTTTGTCGGTTGTCGGTCCTTTTAAACAATTAAGGCCCATATAAATCGTTCTGGTATCCAGGGGCATCTCCACGCGGATATTGCTCTGGGCCTCGAGAGAGGCTACATTGGAAGGCAGCGGTTTGTAGCAGATATCAATTTCGCCGGTTCGAAGCATGGCTTCCCGGGTGGTGGCTTCCGGGATAACTTTAAAGATGATCTTGTCAACCGTGGGGGCTTTTCCCCAATAGTTTTCATTTCGGATCAATTCAATCCTGTCTCCTTTGACCCATTTGCTGAGCACATAGGGACCGGCGCCCACAGGATACTGTCGCACATCCTCACCATGTTTTTCTATGGCGGCAAGACTGATAGGTGCCACAAGGGCCATGGACAAAGTGGCATCCAGAGGTGCAAAGGGGTATTTCAGGTTTAATTTTACAGTATGGTCATCCACTTTGACGCACTCTTTGACCATGGAGACGGCAAACCGCAGGGGAACCCGCATTTTGGGATCCAGAATTCTGTCCCAGGTGGTTTTAACCACATCGGCGTTATAATCACTGCCATCACTGAACTTAGCCCCTTTTTGAAGCTTGAGAGTCCAGGTCAGCCCGTCCTCGGAAACTTCATGGCCCGCAAGAAGTCGAGGGTGAAGTTTGCCGTCGGGGTCCTGGTAATACATGTTGTCATAGATCAGGTCACAGATATTCTGGAACAGGGTCGTGGTCTGTTCCTGGGGATTAAAGGTGTCTGCATCTACACCGATACCGATTTTTAATTCCTTGATCTGGGCCGCACCTGCCACGGGTACTATCATAAATACCAACAAAGCAAGGGCAGCAAAGCTGATAAAAACAGGTTGAAACCACGTTAATCGGTTTGTTTTTCTCATGTTTTCTCCTCCTTTTTTACAACAGATTATAATAAATTGTTTGCAACGATGTAACCGACACGCCACATAGAACATGGCAGCACAGTAGAATTTGGGTAAGCTCAGGATCGTAGGATTTGTCCTCCCTTCATCACCAGGGAAACCGCATCCTCTTTACGAAGGATATCAATGTTTTCCACGGGATTGCCCTTGACCAGAACCAGATCCGCCAGTTTTCCCTGCTCAATAGTTCCAATTTGATCTTCCATTCCCACAACCTTTGCGGCAACAGAGGTTCCGGCCATCAATGCCGCCATGGGCGACAACCCATGGGCAGCCAGTAAGGGGATTTCCATGAGATTTTTTCCATGGTGGTTAAAGGGCGTTCCGGCATCGGTTCCCATGGCAATGGCCACACCGGCTTTGTGGGCTTTTTTTATACTCTCCCTGTGATAGGGAGCAACAACATTGCTCTTTTCAACGGCCCATGCCGGTATCCCGGAAGCGGTCCCACTTACTTCAATATGGTGCAGGGCGGCAATGGTGGGAACAAGAAACACCTGGTGTTTAATCATAAAAGAGATGATTTCGTCTGTTAGATAGATCCCGTGTTCGATGGAATCGATACCGGCACGGAGGGCATCCATGATCCCCTGGCTTCCCATGGCATGGGTAGCGGTTTTTTTTCCTGCTTTATGGGCTTCTTCAATGCCGGTTTTCATCTCTTCATATGACAGCTGAGGGCTTCCCGGTTCAACGGATGGGGTCAAGACCCCGCCGGTGGCCATGAGCTTGATCAGGTCTGCGCCGGCTTTTATCTGCTCTCTGACCGCACGCCTGACCTCATCCGGGCTGTCTGCTTCCCGGCCAATGGGCCAGCCATGGCCGCCGGTCATACAGATGAGCCGTCCTGCAACCAGCATCCGGGGTCCACGGGTGAGTCCGGAGTCAATGGCCTTTTTCAACTCGATATCAATATGGTTCTTTCCCCCCATATCCCGAACCGTTGTGATACCGGATGCCAGTGTTTTTTCGGCATTTTTCACTCCAACAATGGTGGTGGTGGCATCTGACTGTTTGGCCAGAGTACCGATGGGGTTTGGACTGGCATCCATGATCATGTGAACATGGGTATCGATAAACCCGGGGAAAAGCGTGGCGTCTCCAATGGGGATTTTATGGGTGCCCGGCGGAATCTCTGAATCTTTTTTGACGATATGAACAATCCTGTCATCTTCAACAAGCACGTTGGCCTGCTCCAATACGGTTCCATCTCCCACAAAAACCCTGCCGTTTAGAAATGCTGTTTTCATATTATCTCCGCTTACAGGCACGGCTGAAGATACCCGGCCTTTTATATTTATGTATTAGTTGCCTTTAGACTTAGCATCAAATCAACATCATAGCTGTCGGTATAAAGCTGATTCTGCATAGGAAAAACGGAAGGGATTTGTAGGATAAGGATTACAAATGCTTAAAATGCAGTTTATCTTGTGATTCAAAGCGGAACAGATTCTGCGGTTTTTGGGGACCACCGCATCCAGGCCAGGATCGGGGCCTCGTCCACAAAAAGGCCGCAAGGTTCCCGGATCAGTTCAAGGGCGCTGTTCAGCCGCTTGCGCTGTCCCCCGCTGATGGTCTTGTCCAGGGGAGATCCGACCTTTGGGTCTGGTCCTGTTAATATCGCTCTTGATATGGCGGCCAATAGAAAGGCCCATGCGCCAGTATATTGAACGGAAACAAACCACAATGACAGGATGGGTCAGACGGCGAACCAAAAGACCAACCTCATTCATGATGTCGACCAAATTTCATACCGTCCTTGTCATAAAAGACGGTAAGCACCGGCAACTGGCTAACCCTTTCGGAAAGCAGCTTAAAAACAGGGAACTTTTCCGACACTTTTTTAAACTATTAGAATAATTCCTTTGCATCTGGTAATATGAAAGACATTTAAAATACATATTGGCATGCCTGTTAATTTTAAACTTAATGAAAAACGGAGTTGGATATGTATGTTTTTTATTAAAAAGCGCTTTATACGGCACAATAAAAATATCGTTATTACCGCTAAAGAAAAAAATATTAAGAATTTTCTTCTATCGTTGTGCTGGCTAGTCGCTGTTGTCATGTTTCATGTTACCGCTTCTGAGGCCCGCTCCTTAAACTTCACATTCACAGCAGAAGAAAAAGCCTGGCTATCCAACAGCAAAAAGATGCTTGAACTTTTGTACGATAACGATCTCCCGCCAATTGAAATTTCTGATCAAAACAACGGATTCATCGGAATGGGGGCAGATATTTTTGAGATGATAGGAAAAAATCTCAACATTGGCGTGATAAAAAAATACAACAAAGATCAACGTGAGCGTTTGGGGGCCTTAAAACGCGATGACTGCCCCAATTCCCCTGCCATTGTTCAGACTCCCGAAAGACAACAATTTTTGCTGTTCAGCTCTGTTTGCGTCACGGTTCCGGTTGGTATTATTGCCAGGAGTCGCTTGAATACAGGAGTGTCGCTGAAGGATTTGTCCAAAAAAAAAATAGCGGTTGTGGCGGGTTCCGCTCCAGAAATGGTTTTAAAAAGGCTGCCGGGGAATGATATCCCTCTCATAGAGGAGGAAGGGTTTTCTGCTGTAAAACAAAAAGGGATAGCGCATCCGGCAAATCATGAAATTTTTTCTGACACCTTCAGATCCTTGGTATTAGCCGGTCTCTTCGTTATAGTGACGATGATAGGTGTCTTTGTCATTTGGCGTATTTTAAAGCAAAGATCAAAAAATGACGCAAGCCGCCTGGATAAGGCCAACCAACAGGACTTTCAATGGGAAGGCAAGTTTCGTTCGTTTTTTGAACACGCTCCGCTTCCGTTTTGTGAGTTGGAGATTAAAACCGAAGCCATGCATTTAAACGCATCTTTTACAGAGACCTTTGGTTATTCCGATGATGAGATTCCCAACCTTGATGCCTGGTGGCCCCTCGCGTATCCGGACCCTGAGTATCGGAAACACGTTCAAAGAGAATGGAACCAGGCGGTTCGAGGGGACGAGTCTCTAGGGATTTCAAAAAAACGACAAGAGTTCAGGATCACCTGTAAAAGCGGCGAGGTGAAAAATGTCGTCATCAACGCCACCCTTATGACCCGAAAGGTACTGATCACCTTTTTCGACATCACCGAGCTTACCCATTACCAAACCCAGTTGCAAAAAAGTCTTGACCGATTTCAGACGCTTTTTGATCTTCTGCCGTTTTCCTGTGTGATTAATGATATGGAAGGGCGATATCTGCTGGTCAACAAACATTATTGTGACACATCCAGAAAACCGATGGAACAAATTATCGGCAGCACGATGGAAGAACTCGGAAGAAGGGTCGATTCCGAGGCCAAAGAAAGGGTTCAAGCTGAAATACTAGAAAACGGTTATGTCAGTGAGATTGAAATGGCCATTGAGGATGACAACACTCAAATCCACATCCTTTTTTCCAGCTGCCTGATCGATTGGCAAGATGAACCAGCCATATTATCCGCGACAGTGGACATTACTGACCGTAAAAAGACCGAAAAAGCGCTGGAAAAAAGCCAGGAACGATTGACACTGGCCTTTGATGCTGCCAATGACGGGCTTTGGGATCTTAATCTTGCGTCTGAACAGATGTACTGCAGCCCCAATTACTATAAGATGCTTGGCTACAAGCAGGGTGATTTTTCAGACACCCTGGACACCTGGAAAAAATTGGTTCACCCCGATGACCAGGAGGCTTCCCAGGCAAGGGTTTCTGATTATATTTCTGGAAAAAAAAAGGTCTATGAATCTGAATTCCGGATGCAGACAAAGCAGGGCGGATGGAAATGGATTTTAAGCCGGGGCCGTATTGTTGAAAAAGATGAAACCGGCAGTCCCTTGCGGTTTGTGGGAACCCACATCGACATAACGGAAAAGAAACTGGCTGAAATGGCGCTTCAGGAAAGTGAGGAAAATTTTCGTGTTACCCTGGACTCCATTGGCGATGCTGTCATTGCAACCGATATCAACGGCAATGTTACCCGGATGAATCCCGTTGCTGCACAACTCACAGGGTGGACGACAAATGAGGCTGCCGGACGGCCCCTTGAAGATGTTTTCCACATTGTAAATGCAGAGACAAACGACCGGGTTGCAAGTCCGGTACAAAAAGTACTCGCAACGGGAAAAGTCGTTGACCTTGCCAGTCACGCCGTACTCCTCGCCCGTGATGGTACCCGATACCAGATCGCCGACTCCGGTTCTCCCATCCGTAATGACAGCAAAAAAATCATCGGAGTGGTGCTGGTTTTCCGGGATGTAACCGGTGCCTATGCCATACAGGAGCGGCTCCGCCAGTCCCAGAAGATGGAGGCCATAGGGGTGCTGGCCGGAGGTATCGCCCATGATTTCAACAATATTCTTTCTGCAGTGATGGGATTTACCGACCTGGCCAAACTCGAAGCCGAGGATCAGGAGCCCTTGAAACAATATCTGGATTCGGTCTCTATGGCAAGCTTGAGGGCCAGGGACCTTGTCCAGCATATCCTCACGTTCAGCAGAAAATCAGAAGTCAAAAAACAAATCATATATATTGATCCCATCATAAAAGAAACTCTAAAATTTATCAGGGCATCTTTACCGACCAATATCGAGATCTGCCAGGAATTCAACGTGCATAAAGCTCGAGTTTTGGGCGACCCCACCCAGATTCACCAAATCCTGATGAACCTTTTCACCAATGCGGGCCATGCCATGAAAAACAGGGGCGGAAAGCTTGAGGTGCGTTTGGATACCGTGTATGTCAGCCGATCCGACACCCATCACTTTAGACATATTAACCCGGGTCAATATTATCAATTGACGATTTCCGACACCGGCACCGGGATTCCAAAGGCGATCATAGATCGTATTTTTGAACCTTTTTTTACCACAAAAAAACGAGAAGAAGGCACTGGGATGGGTCTTTCAACCGTTTACGGTATTTTAAAGACCATGGGCGGCGGCATTTCGGTATACTCAGAGGAGGCGGTTGGTACCACATTCAAGGTGCTCATCCCTGAAAAAACGACAGACGTGCTTCCGGAAAAAATCGGGGAACAGCCTTTGGTGAAGGGGAAAGGAAAAATTCTGGTTGTGGACGATGAGGCACCTATTGTGGCAGGCACGAAAACATTACTTTCCAAACTGGGGTATACCGTAACCGGTACTACCAGCAGCCGGGAAGCCCTGGACAGAATCCGCAGTGCCCCCCTATATTTTGACCTGGTTCTTTCGGATATGACCATGCCCGGCATGAATGGTTTAGAGTTGTCAAGGAGCATTCGGGCTGTCAATGAGGATATCCCCATTATCCTGTGTACGGGATTCAGCGAGGGACTGACCAAAGAAATCTGCGCATCAACGGGTATTTTTGACCTGGTAATGAAACCCTTGATTTCCGCAGAACTGTCCATGACTGTCCATGAGGCAATAAAATCTATTCCTGGAAAGGGAGAAACATGATGCACGTGATGAAACAGGGGGCCCTTTGCCTATGACTTCGGGGATACCGTCCAGATGGCGCCCCGCCGCTGCCGTTTCTGGCAAGAGTTGTCAAGAAAAATATGGTGGGATCAAGCAATTCTAATGGGCAGCCTCTGGAAGCAAAATGTCTGGAAACAAAAACCTGTTTTTTGGGTCTAAAAAGCTTGACAATAAATCCTGTGCACTATATTGACTCACCTGAAGCGGGCGGCTGAAGCCGTCCATCTGGATTGGATTTTAAAATTAATATAAATTAAGGGTTGGCGCACAGCTGTTCAAAAACCCTGTTTTAAAAAAAATAATACGGTTAAAAGGCCACGAAGGTCAACACTCCTGGACAGGAGGACTCTTTGCGGCCTTTTTTTTTGGGGGAGCAAGGGGTCATGGCCGCATAATTTTCCCAAGGAGACCAGAAGATGAAATCACGAACCTGTTTATTGCTGACGATGTTTCTCTTCCTTTTGATCTGCATTCCCGGATCTTTAACCGCAGAAGAGACCGCAGCAAAATCTGCCCACCTGGAAGAAATGACGGTGACTGCCACCAAAACCGAAGTGGATGCCGACCTTTCACCGGTCACAGCCTTTTCGGTGACCAGGGAGGATATCGATTTTCAACCCTCCCACTACATGAACAATTTTGGAGAATATATCCGGGATCTGCCCGGCGTACATGTGGCACAATACTATCCCTGGGGACCTCCCTGGGTCCACATGAGGGGGACGGGCCACTTTCTCCAGCGCAGCGTCTACCTCATCGACGGCATGCCGGTCCATGCATTTTTATCACCTGCCATACACCCCAATGACATCGAACAGGTGGATGTGGTGCTCGGGCCCTCTTCGGCATTGTACGGTGCAAGCGCTGCCGGCGGTGCCGTGAACATCATCACCCGCAGCGGCAAGCCCGGAGAAGGAGCCAGCGCCCGTATGGCCTACGGCTCCAACAACACATTCAGGCCAAGCCTTTCTGTGGGGGATGACAAGGGCAATTTCAACTACAGGTTTTCCTATTCCGGGGATTTTTCCGACGGCTATCCGATGAAGCCCATTGACGGTATGCTGGAGCTGCAAAGACTGGGCAAGCCCCAATATGTTAAAACTGCTTCCGTGGAAGACAATGATTATCAGTACAACTGGCTTACCGGCAAGATGGGATGGGATAATGATCAGGGCACAAGCCTGACCCTGGCAGCCAACTACATGGACCGCTATCTTTCCGGCGGTCAGCCCAACGCTATCATCAATGACAACGGAGACACCCTGGTAACAAACCTCAGACTCACCCATGCCCTGGGAGACTGGGCCAAAATAACCGCCACAACCGGGTATCAATTCCAGGCAATTCCCTCCCAGGACAACGGAGGTGCAAGACTGGTGGCAGGCCTGGTGGCTGTGGACGACACCATCAAGCTCAAGACAGACTGGGACAGAACAAGGGTTCCCTTTGAGGTCCAGAGCGATTTTTATCTGGGCCAGAACAATGTGCTGACCGCAGGCGTTCACCTGGCCAGGGAAGAAGAGGAGATGTACAAATACCATGGCACAACCGGGGCCCAGACCTATCGGTACGAGCTGACAACAGACATGACAGGCATTTACCTCCAGGACCAGATGTTTTTCTTTGATGACCGGCTGAGCCTTTTGGGCGGAATGCGCTATGATGAATGGAAATACAGCAACATCTACGACTCAGGCTCTTCCAACCCAACCCCGGAATCGGTTAAAAAAGACCATATGACCTACCGCGGAGGGATCAAGTTTCGGGCCAGCGACACCCTTGGCCTTCACAGCTCAATCGGAACGGCCTTCTGGCCGGGAAACCCCAAATGGTTTTTCCAGAACCTCAATTCCGGTTCCACCTGGAGAGAGGCAAATCCCAACCTCAACCCTGAAAAAACCTGGATGGCGGATCTTGGCGCAGACATCACCCTGGACCGCTGGAAGACCCTGTTCAAGGTCACAGGTTATTACGGCATCATAGAAGACATCATGGCCTATACCTATGATGCGCACCCCACACTGCCCGGCACGACTCTGATCAAATCCCGGAACATGGGAGAGGCTGAAATATACGGACTGGAATTCTATCTGAAACAGCCGCTCACAAGGCACATCTGTTTTACCGGCTCCCTGACCCTCAACCACTCCCGGATAACCGAGGACCAGATCAATCCGGCCAATGTGGACAACCAGCTCAGAAACTCCCCGGATTACTACGGAAGCATCGGGTTGCGGTATGTAAGGCCAGATCTGATCAACGGAGAGGTTGTTCTGCGGTTTTCCGGCAGCCGGTACTATGACGACAACAACGAGGATCTTCCCTATTACCACATGGAAGCCTATGAGACTGTTGACGTCAAAATCTGGCGGGACTGGACCATTGCCCCCAAGGTTACCCTCCACACGTCCGTTTCCGGTGTCAACCTATTGGACAAGGAATATGCCACAGAGATTGTCTATGTTAATCCCGGGCGTCACATCGAATGCATGATGGGAGTCAGGTACGCGTTTTGAGAAAAGTTCTTCACAGGTTAATAGGGCTGGCTGTGCTCGCATGGGCAGCCGGCCTTTTGCTGACAGGTGCCCAGGCCGGAGAGTCAAAACTTATCATCGGCGTGGGCCGGGATTTTCTTGACGGCCCGGACAGCCGGACCTTTCTGCACGGCTCCACCAATACCTGGGAAGCCCTCACCTATCTGGACGAAAATCTCAAGGCCCGGCCCTGGCTGGCGGAAAAATGGACCAGCCGTGACAAATGCCGAACCTGGGTCTTTCATCTCCAGGACAGGGTATTGTTCCATGACCGCACCCCGATGACGGCCGAGCTGGTCCGGGCCTCTATCCTCAGAATCGCCTCAAGTCCGAAATATGATCCTGCCGGTGTATACACAGACCTTGACCGCCTGGAAGCCACCGGGCCTCTGGAGCTGACCTTTCATCTGAAAAAGTCCAGCCCGGATTTTCCCAACACGGTTTCCTATTATTCCAGCCCGGTCCTCCATCCCAAAAGTTTTGGCAATAACGGCCGTCTGACCGGCATGATCGGCACAGGCCCTTTCTGCCTTGAAACGGCAAGGCCGGGAGATTATGTCGGGTTAAAGGCCTTTACCGGGCATTGGGGGCCTGCGCCGGCCTTTGACCGGGTGGTTTTCAGAACCCTGGTCGACCCCCAGACCCGGGCCATGGCCCTGATGGCAGGAGAAGTGGATGCTCTGGCCGATGTGGGGGCCATACTTCCCCAGCAGGCAGAACTATTAAAGGATTGGCCCGGGATCTGTCTTAAACAGGTGGAGGTTGCCACAACCCACTACCTGCTGTTTAACTGCCGGACAGAATTGTTCAGACAGCGCCAGGCCCGGCATTGGCTGGCCGGCCTTCTGGACCGGGCCGGGATGGTCAAGGCCCTGGCTTCGGGAGCCGGCCGGGTGGCCAATGATCCGTTTACCCCCCTGGCCCGGGACTGGGTCTTTGGTAATCTTGTTGTTTCGCCCCTGCCGCCCCCCATGCCAGTAAAATCGTTGATCCGGATAGTGGTTCACGCAGGGACCCTCGGCCGCTGGCCCTATCTGGACATTGCCCAGCTGCTCCAGGCAAGGCTTGGGGCCGCTGGTTTCAGGGCAGCCATTGCCGTGCTGGAGCCAGGCGCCTATTACCAGACGATCCAGGAGGGGAATTTTCATCTGGCCCTCCAGCCCAACACCCTTATGACCGGGGTCCCTGATTTTTTTTATACCTATTATACGGCATCAAAGGGACCCCGTTATTATGGCTGCGGCTGCCAGGAAACAGATGAACTTATCGACCGGGCACGCCATGAGATAGATTTTTCCCAGCGCCAAAAGATCTACCAAAGGCTGTCCCGGGAGTTTTCACGGGACCTGCCGCTGTTACCCCTTTACCATGATATCAGCTATTATGCCCATACCGACCGGGTGGCAAACTTTTTCCTGGACCAGAATTTCAGGCCTCAACTTGTGGAGGCCCGGCCCGGAACTCTGCCATGAAACGCTATTGCACACTGACTCAGCTAAAGATCCAAGGAGCCTTGAGATGACCCAGTTCCAAACAGATCCAGTCCTGATGGACCATTGGGAAACCCGATGGAACCGCCATCAGAACCGTTCCTATCTCAAACAGACCCAGAATAGCAATCCTGAACGATGGCAGGCCTTTTACAACCAGGTCTCGGGTG
>JAHIVS010000346.1 GCA_018816605.1 Pseudomonadota bacterium | reverse complement strand
CGTTCATTCTTTGGGCCATCTCCTTGGCCACATCATCACCCAGGGGATGAAAAAAGACGGTCAGGCCTCCTTGGATGCCCTTGACAAAATCATCCTGTTTGACCTGTCTTTGATTGTGGATACCTATATCACAAGCCTCATGGATGAGAGCCGGCGCAGCAAGGAGAAATTATCGGAATATGCCCTGTCCCTTGAGGAAACCATTGCCCATAGAACCCGGCGCCTCAAGGAGCAGGCCCGTCATGACGGGTTGACCGGACTTTTGAACCAGCATTCTTTTTATCAGGAGCTGAAGCGGGAGCTGGCACGGAGCAGCCGGCTCAATCATCCGGTGACCCTGTTGTACTTTGATCTGGACGGATTTAAAGGCTTGAATGACACCAAAGGACATAAGGCAGGAGATGATGTTTTGGTAGCGGTTGCAAGGACAGTGACCCAGGTGACACGGCAAAATGAGATCACGGCCCGGTACGGAGGAGATGAATTTTGTATTATCCTGCCGGAGAGCCGGGTTGAACAGGGGATTGTTGCCGCCAAGAGACTGAATGCAGCCCTTGAGAAAAATATCAAGCAGACCCAGGTCACCTGCAGCATTGGGATTGCCGCATCTAGTCCGGAGCAGCCCCTGGATGCAGATTCCCTGGTGAAACTGGCCGATGCCGCCATGTACAAGGCAAAGACAAAAAAAGGCTTTTCCCTGGAGGCAGCCGGGGCATAAATCCACTAGGACAGGCTGCTTTTTTATTGTGCTTTTTATCAATATTTCATTATCAGAAAAAAAAATGCAATAAAGAAAACCCCATGAAACTCTAAGCGATGATATCCGGATAATGGGTCTTGATGCAGTCAGGACAAATCCCATGGCTGAATTTGGCATGGGAATGTTCATGGAGGTAGGTTTCGATTTGTTCCCAATAACCCTTGTCATCCCGGATCTTTTTGCAATGGGCACAGATGGGTATAATCCCCCTTAGGGTTTTTATTTCATCCAATGCGAGTTGGAGTTTTTCATTCCGGGTTTTAAGGTCTTTTTTAAGCCTAGACAAACTGATATGGGTTTCAACCCGCGCCAGCAGCTCTTCCCTGTGAAAGGGCTTTCGGATATAGTCCACGCCTCCTGCCGAGAACCCTTTTACCGTGTCAGTCACTTCACCCAGGGCGCTGATGAAAATTACCGGAATCTCTTTTATATACTTGTCTGCCTTTAGTGCTTCACACACCTGGTAACCGTCCATATCCGGCATGATAATGTCCAGCAAAATCAGGTCTGGGATTTGTTTTATGGCAGCCGTTAAAGCGATCTGGCCGCTCAAGGCAGGGCGAACCGTATATCCTTCGCTCCCCAGAATTTCCGCCAGAATTCTAAGATTCTCCTTGTTGTCGTCAATGACCAGGATATTTCCTTTTGGATTGTGCATAGGGTCTTACTCCTTGTCCACCCCTTTTATCAGGGACAAAAGAGGTTCGTATTCGAAATCATGGGTCCATTCCTGCAATTTTACGGCAAGCCCGGGGGCATGATCCTTTATTTCTAAAATAACTGAATCAATGGCCGCCATATCTGCCCGGATGACAGCATCTTCCAGACGATCTCTCACAAATGCCGGCACAGATGACATTAAATGGTGCCAGTCATCCGATCCTTTGTCTTCCGGCACTTTAGCAGGAGTTCCATGGGTTTTATATACCCATCGTATCCCAAGGTGTTTTTCCATGGCATTGTAAATGTCGGTCTCTGTGAAAGGTTTGGCAATATAGTCGTCACATCCGGCTCCCAGGGCCGCCTCCTGTTTATTGTTCAGGCTGTCTGCACTGATGGCAATTATTTTTGTCTGGCGGTTAATGTCTGCGGATTTTATTTGTCTGCTGGCCTCGTATCCATCCATCCCAGTCATCCGCATGTCCATGAAAATCAGGTGGGCAGGCCATTTTTGATACAGGCCAAGGGCATTTTCTCCGTCTGTTGCTTCTTTGAGGTCAAATCCGAATGTCCCAAGGAATTTGAGGAGTATCAACCGGCTTGCAGGGTTGTTATCGACGACCATGATGCGGTATTGCGGCTGCCCCTTTTCAATCCCGATTACCTTTCCAGGGAGAGCAATATCTGCAATTGTTGAGGCCTGGGCCGCCTTGATGGTAAACCTGAACACCGATCCCTGGCTGGCCCGGCTTTCCACGCTCATTTTCCCGCCCATGAGTTCCACAAACCTGGAGCTTATGGTCAGTCCGAGTCCTGTGCCTTCCTTGGACATCCGGCCCAGCTGGGTTTGTTCAAAGGCAACAAAGATCTGTGTTATTTCTTCGGGAGAGATACCGGCGCCGGTATCTTCCACTTCAAAAAAAAGCAGTTGAAATGCGTCTGTCCGATCAGGGGAGAAGCTTTTTTCCCCCGCCTTCAGGCGCAGGGTAATGCAGCCTTTTTCGGTAAACTTGAAGGCATTGTTCAGCAGATTGATGAGAACCTGCCGAAGCCGGACAGGATCTGTCTCAATAAACCGGGGAACCCTGTCATCTATTTCAAAAATCAGGTCCAGACGTTTGTTGAGCTTTTTTAGCCGGAACATGTCTTCGATCTCACCCAGCAGGAGATGGACATCAAAGCTGCTCGGGTTAAGGCGGATCTGTCCTGCTTCAATGGTGGAAAGATCCAGCACCTGATTGATCAGCGAGAGCAGGTGCTCCCCGCTTTGACGGATGGTGTCGATGTATTCGTGCTCAGGTTCCGAAAGGGTCTGGCTTCGGGTCAAAAGCTGGGAAAAGCCCAGAATGATATTGAGCGGGGTCCGCAGTTCATGGCTCATGTTGGCCAGGAACTTGCTTTTGGCCTGACTCGCCTGTTCAGCCCCACGCCTGGCATCCTGCAGGGTGAGTTCATATTCATGTCGCTTTTGGATAAAATAGGATACCGATTGGGCCATGCTCGCAATTTCATCCTCTCCCTTAACGAGAATGGGCATGGGGTTCCCCCTGATCTGGGTTTTCATACTCTGCTCAAGGGAAAGGATGCGACCGATGACCGATCGGCGGATAAACAATGAAATAAGAACAGCGCTTGCAACGATGACAATGGGAATTAGGAAGAACAGTCTTCCGGTCAATTCTATCTCCCGGGTAAGGGTTTGATTCTGGCCCTGGATGGCGGTTGAAATATTTGAAAACACAAGTTCAGTCTGCTTGATCAGTTCATTGGACAAAAAGGTTATTTGCACCAGCCGGTCCTGAATTTTTAATTTATCCTGGAGATGAGTCTTGGCAAGGGCCAGTAACCCCTCTTCTCCTAAGCCGTAGCGCTCCATGGTCGCCCTGAGGGCCCTGAAGGACGGGGTATCAAGACGGCTGTCCCCCAGGACCGCATCTATTTTTTCTTTTAATTCAAGGATCTGGCTTCTGGATTCTTCAAGCCGCTGGCTGTCCTGGATATTGGGCACCTCCCGCAAAAGGCTGAAGAGGAGAATGAACAACTCCCGGATGCGGTGGGAGTGGGCCGTCAGGTCTGCCTGGGCTCCCATCGTGAGTCCTTCTGACACCTGGCGCATGTGAAGGGACAATTGAACAATCCGCTGGTAAACTTCAATTTGCGCTTCTATCAGTTTTACCAACGCCTTGAAATTTTTATAAATATGAAGGCTTTTTGTAGATAAATCAGTTGCTTCCGGCAGCCCATCCGATTTCAGCAAAGCGATGAGGTCTTGGATTTTTTTAAAGTTCTGCTCAATATCATGGGAAAGGGACTCAAGGAGAAGGGGGTTTTCCGTGAGCACCAGGGTAGACCCTTTGGAGATAAGCCCTTCAGCTTCTTTTGCCAGTCCTGATGCAACAATGAGCAAAGGGAGCTGTTGTGTGGAGATTGTTTGAAACCTGGCCGCCGATTTGTCAAAATAGTGTTTGGCCAGGCCATTGGAAACAAATGCCACCAGGACAATCAGGCCAAGTCCCAGGGAGACTTTCAGAGAAATGCCCGGGACCAGATGTCTGCCCAATACTTTCATGGGGCGGCATGTTTCCAGAATAGGGTATCCAGGGGTGTCATCGTCCCCCAGATGCTTTCACTGACCCCTGAAAGGTTTTTATCATATGCCAGGGCAAAAAACGGCTGAAAAATCGGATAAACCGGCAGCTCGTCCATGATGATTTTTTGAAATTTCTCATAAAGCCCATACCGCTTTTTGAAGTCAAGGGTTGAACCGGCCTCTTCCATGAGGGCATCCACCATCGGATTATGGTACCCTTGGGTGTTGGACCAGATAACGCCCTTGCGGATATTGGAGCTCAAATAGGTCCGGTGAACCCCGATCATGGGGTCCCCCCAGTTGAACACATCGTCCAGGGTGACATCAAACTCCCAGTTGGAGACCTTTTGAATCCAGTCGTTCAAGGCCCCGTGGTGTTCGATAATGGTTTCCACCCCCAGGTTCTGCAGCAGGAGTTGGCGCAGGTATTCGGAAAGTTTCCGGTTGTATCCCGCCCTTTCGGGCAGGTAGGTCATGTGAAAGGAAAGCCTTTTCCCCATTGCATCCCGCGGATATCCGGCTTCATCCAGCAGGCGGTTGGCTTTTTCAAAATCTTGGGTATACAGATTCACCCTGGGTGAATAAAAGGGGCTGTCCGATGAAATCGGGCCGGTCTCCAGGCGGGTTTCCCCCTTGAACATGGTGTCGACAATAAATTTACGGTCAATGGCATAGGCGATGGCTTTCCTGACCCTTATATCATTGAAGGGTTTTTTCTGGAGATTAAAGGCCAGCCAGCATATGGGACCGATGCCTTTGAACGCTTTTTTGACCACCGTCAGGTGGTCCAGGCTCCGCAAATGGTTTAATTCATTTAAATCCTGGAAGCACACCATCAAGTGGGTATCTCCTGTTTCCATTGCCAGACCTTCTTCCAGGGTATTGCGGATGATTTTAATTTTTATCCGATCCAGATAGGGGCGCCCCTTGATAAAAAAGGCATTGTTTTTCACAAGAAGAATCTCTTTTCCCGGGACAAAGGCTTCTAACTTAAAGGGGCCGGAACCGATGGGGTTCATGTTGGCGGGATGGTTTTTAACATTTTCCACGCGTTTGTAGACATGTTTGGGGAGAATGGGCAAGAGGGCAGGTGACATGGCCAACAGAACCGCCGGATGGGGTTTGCCCATGCGGAGGATGACGGTGTGGGGGTCCGGGGTGTCCACCCGTTCCACCGGGGCCATCATGGAGCTGAACGGGTGCAAAGTCTTTACGGTCATGATGGAAAATGCGACATCCTCGGAGGTGATGGGTTTCCCATCGTGGAAAACCGCATCTTTGACCAGGTCCAGGGTTACGGATAATCCGTCCGCAGCGATTTCCCATTTTTTTGCCAGGTAGGGATGGGGATTCCATTGTGTATCAAATCGGATCAGCCCCGCAAAAAGCTGCACCCCTGGAAATGAGGTTGCCAGCCCGGACTGAATGGCCGGGTTGAGATGGGCCGGCGTCGCATAGAGGCTTGCCACAATCTCTCCGCCCGGGCGGGGGGCAGGGGTGTTGGCGCCATCGGCAATGGCATGGATGGACATCACCAATGGCAATAAAAACATAATGACGGTGAAGTTGACAATTCGCCCCTTGCTTTTAGCCGGGTTCTTCATATAAATCTCCTTTTCAGGTGCGTGTCGGCATTTTCCCATAGGGATGACCACAAATCAACCTGAAAATCATGCGTGTTCAGTTCAGATCATTTCTTTTTTCAGCAGGTGATGGTATTCCCCGTTAAGATCTATCAGTTCCCTGTGGGAACCTTTTTCCCTTATTTTTCCTTCCCGGAGCAGCAGGATCTGGTCACAGTCCCGTATGGTGGAAAGTCTGTGGGCAATGATGATGGACAGCCGGCCCTGCATGAGTTTTTTCATGGCCTTATGGACCCGCTGTTCTGACTGGGAATCCATGTAGGAGGTGGCCTCATCAAAAATGATCAGATCCGGGTCAAAGGCAAAGGCCCTGGCAATGCAGATCAATTGTTTTTCTCCGCTGGAAAGGGGGGCTCCCCCTTCCCGGATAAGGGTGTCCAGTCCTGCAAATTTTTCAGATAAAAAGGTGCAATCGGCTTTTTTCAGGGCAGTTTCAAGACGGCAGTCCTTGTGGGATTCTCCCCGGGGGGTTATGTTCTCCCGTATGGTTCCGGAAAACAGAAAGGGGTCCTGCATGACCAGGGCGGTTCTGCTCCTGATGTCCGTGATGTCCATTGAATCATGGGGAATGTGGTTGATCAGTATCCTGCCTGCGTCCGGACGGTAAAACCCGGTCAGAAGGTTGATGATAGAGCTTTTTCCAGACCCTGTCTGCCCTACGATCCCAATGGATTTTCCCTTTCCAAGGGAAAAATTTATCTGTTCAAGTACCGGTTTTTTTGGGGTGTAGGAAAAATCAATGCTTTCAAATTCTATGCGATCAATGGTTTTAAGGGGATTGCGGGTTCGGGTAACCCGTTCCCTTGCCTTTGGCTGCTGCAGGACCAGGATGATCCGTTCGGCCGAGGACAGGGCATTCTGGAGCAAATTGAATTTTTCCGACAAGTCCCGGAGGGGTCTGAAGAAAAGTTTCATATAGCTTAGGAACGCGATCAGCTCTCCCAAACTCAGGGTCTGGTCCATGATGGCAAAACTACCTGTCCAGAGGATGACGGCAATGCTGGCCACCCCTAAAAATCCGATAAAGGGCATGAAAAGGGCAAAAATTCTGATCTGGAACATGGCCGCTGAAAAATGTTCCTGGTTCAGCCGGGCAAAGCGTTTCATAAACGGCTTTTTGCTTGGGATGGTCTGGATGATCTTGATTCCAATGATGCCTTCGGAAAAACTATGGTTGATTTCAGCAATTTTCTGACGAATGGTCCTGAAGGCATTTCTTAAAATCTTTGAAAAGACCAGGACGCTGGCGATAATCAGAGGGACGACCAGGAAAAGGGTTAGGGCCATCCGGGCATTTATAAAAAACATGACCCCGAGGATGCCTGTCATGAGCACCAGGTCTTTAAATATAAAGACCAGGACAGAGGTGAACATTTCGTTCATGTTTTCAATATCCCCCGCCACCCGGGAGACCAGCCTTCCGCTGGAATTTTTATCATAATAGGAGACCGGCAGCCCGGTCATATGGGCAAACAGTGCGCACCGCAGGCCGAGTATGATTTTCTGGCCCGTGTACTCCATAAAAAGGCTCTGGCAAAAATCGATAACAAAGGCCGTGCAGGTGATGCCGGCAAAAATCAGGCAGAAATTTGTAAAGGATGAGATTTTGATGCCTGCAAGGCTGGCAAAGCTTTCAGGGCCAGTTGGCAGAATGAAACCGTCAAAGGCCTTTTGGGTCAATATGGGCATGAGCAGTTCAAAAAAGGTAACCACAAAGACTAGAAGGGTGGTCAGTCCCAGCATCCAGACATAGGGCCGGATAAAGGGCCAGAGCGCCTTGAAAAGGACCCTGTTGTCCAGGCGGACCTCTCTTTCTTGTGTGGCAATTGCGGCCGGGGGATTAGCTGCCATGGGCCTCCTCAAATTGCTGGACGTGAAAGGAGTCCGTATAAAATTTATTGGTGCCGATCAGGTCTTCGTGGCGGCCCTGGGCAGCAATGCCCCCCTTGTCCAGAATATAGATCCGATCGCAGGCAGCAAGGGCGGAAAGCCGATGGGAGACGATGATAACGGTTGCGTTGGGATTTATGCACTTGAGTTGTTCAAGTATGGTGTGGGCAGTCTGGGTATCCAGCTGGCTGATGGGATCATCCAAAATAAGGATCTGTTTGTCAGTGATCAGGGTGCGGGCCATGGCCACCCGTTGTTTCTGTCCGCCGGAAAGGGTAACGCCCCTTTCTCCCACAAGGGTTTCAAGTCCCTGGGGCATGGCATCGATGGTGGCGGTGAGGTCGCAGGCCTGGATGATTCTGGCCAGTTTTTCCGGTTCAATGGTTCTTCCCATGAGGATGTTCTCTTTCAGGGTTCCTGAAAAAAGAAAGGATTCCTGGGGCATGAACGCGATATGGGATCGCAACAGATCCGGGTCAAGGCTGGAGATCTCGTGGTCATCGATGAACAATTGTCCTGCATCAAGATTGTAGAGCCTTGGTATCAGCTGGACAAGGGAGGTTTTTCCGCTGCCCGGCGGCCCTGTTATTCCCACCCGGGTTCCCGGAAGAATATCCATGGTGATGTCTGACAGCACAGGGGTCTGGGGGTCATGGGAAAACCCGGCCCGGTCAAAGCGGATTCTGCCTGCAGGGGTTGGGAGAAGGGCCGGCAGGCCAGGAGAGCGGACAGAGGGGATTTCGCCCAGCAATTTATTGAGTCGTTTCAGGGAGGCCATCCCCCGCTGGAAGAGATTGGTCATCCAGCCGATGGCAATGATCGGCCAGGCCAGCACACCCATGTATTGCAGAAAAGCAACCAGCTCCCCGGGGGTCAGACGCTGTTCCATGACCAGAAATCCGCCGTAGAAGACAATGATTAAGGTGGAAAGATTAAAAAACAGGGCCAGCAGAGGGCGAAGCATGGCGCTGACAAAGGACCGTTTCAGGTTTTTCCAAAAATAATCTGTTGCGGACTGGTTAATTTTTTGGCCAATGGTTTGTTCAAAGTTAAACACCTTGATGACCCGGATACCGAAAAAACTTTCCCGGATCTGTTCCGTGAGCTGTGAAAAAGATTCCTGTGCGGTTCGGTGAAAGGTGTGCATTTTCTGGCCCAAACGCTTGGTGAACCATACCAGAAACGGCATGGGAATCATGGCCAGGGCTGTCAGTTTCGGATCTGTCCAGATCATGATAGCGATGGTGATTCCTCCCAAAAGGAAGGTATCCACCAGAACCATGAGTCCGAACCCGAAGGCCATGCGCACATGGGTGATGTCAGAGGTGGCATGGGTCATGATATCCCCTGTTTGTGTCCGGTCAAAAAAGGCCATATCCAGTTCCAGAACATGGCGAAAAAGGTCATCCCGAAGTCCTTTTTCCACATCCCGGGCACTGCCCATGAGCAGAATCCGCCATCCGTAGCGTAAAATTGCCATCCCAAGTCCCAACCCCACAATGAACAGACATTGCCGGACCAAGAGATATCGGTCCAGGTGGGCGGTTGAAAGGTTGTCCACGGCCGTTTTAATGACCTGTGGAACGATGAGCTGGGCGCCATCCACCAGAATCATGCACAGAAGGCCTGCTAATATTTTAAGCCAGTGTCTTTTAAAATATGGAAGAATGAGTTTCAACAGCATCCCCTTATGGTTTTTTTGTCCGGGACTGTTTTTATCTGCTATTGTTCGTAAATGGTTGCGATTACGGCAACAAGTATCAACCCGGCGCCGGTATAGCCCAAAAAGGTAAAATACTCTCCCAGAAATACATAGGCAGTGACTGCTGCCACCACCGGTTCAAGGGTTGCGACAATGGAAGCACGGCCTGCTTCCAGATATTGAAGGCCTTTGTAATAGCAAAAGTTGGCCAGAAAGGTTGAAACAAAGGATATGGCAATCAATGCGGTCCAGGCAAGGAAGGTTTTGTCTGAAAAGGCCACAAAGGGCAGGACTCCCAGTGCACCAATGGGCAGCACCCATAAAAACAGATTGGCACTGGAATATTTGGCGGAAAAATATTTGCCAATGGTATAATAAAGGGAATAGCAAAATCCTGCGCCAAGTCCTGATATAATGGCGATCCAGCCGATGGATGCGTTGCCCTGGGTATTTCCCCCTGTTTGGGATATCAAAAAAACCCCGAGGATCACAAGGGCAACGGCCAAGGCTTTCAACACGGTCAGTTTTTCTTTATAAATAAAATAGGAACAGGCCACCACCCAGGCGGGCGCCGTATACAGGAGAACCGACGCAAAAGCGGCGCCGGCAGTCTTTACCGCAATCTGGTAGGAAACGTAGAAAAGGGAAATCCCGAATATGCCGAAGATGAGGAACAGGGGGATATCTTTTTTGTCCATCCGGGTTTCTTTTCGCAGCACAGCCTGGGTGCCAAACAGGAACCAGGTTAACAAAGCCCGCCAGAAGGCCACTTCCATGGGTGCAACCCCCTGGGAAAAGGCAAGGCTTGAGAAGATCCCGATAAGCCCCCAGCAGACGGCAGCCGATATGATAAAAATATATCCTGTAAACATTCGGATACCCTTATCAGGAAAATGGATGTTTGAAAAGTCAAATCAGCCTTTGGTAAAAGGGCCTCTGATCTTTTCTACCACCTGCCGATTTGTTCATGTCGCTCTTTTTGGCCTTGCCGGAAAAGCCGTTCTGGGATATGGGTAAACAATTGGCAACAGATCAAAACAGATACGGTATAAAAGATTCATATGAAATTGATCCCTGCAGATATCAAATGGGACATCAAAAAATTTAGTCAATTGACTGCCCCAAAACTCTACGAACTGCTCCGGCTGCGGGTGGATGTTTTTGTGGTGGAACAGGCCTGTCCCTATGGGGAGCTGGATGGCAAGGATACCCATGCCCACACCCTCCATGTGGCCATGCGCCTGGCCGATGATCGCCTGGCTGCCTATCTGAGAATACTGGCCCCCGGGATCAGCTACACCGGGGTCAGCTTCGGCCGGGTTGTAACAGCCAAGGCGTTCAGGGGCAGGGGACTTGGCCATGCATTAATTGAAAAGGCCATAGATCTTTCCCGGAAGAACTGGCCGGGTATTCCCGTTCAGATCGGAGCCCAGGAATATTTGAGCGCTTTTTACCAGTCCCATGGGTTTGAACCCATATCCCCAATATACCTAGAAGACAATATTCCCCACATTGACATGGTCCGGAAACAGGGGGCGCTTTAGTATGGTGCGGACACACAAAAAACGGGACAAACCATGTTAAAAATTTCCAATTTGGTGAGTGTCTCCGAAAAAGAGATTTCGTTTCAGGCCATTCGTGCCCAGGGCCCTGGCGGGCAGAATGTCAACAAAGTGTCGTCTGCAATTCACCTTCGGTTTGATATCCGGGCATCGGACTTGCCGGATCTTTATAAAGAGAAACTTTTGGCCGTTAACGACAATAGAATCACCAAGGACGGGGTTGTGGTGATTAAGGCCCAGGCCTTCCGGAGTCAGGAAAAAAACAGGGAGGATGGACTGAACCGGCTTGGGCAATTGATACGGGCAGCTGTCAGCGAACCCCGGAAAAGGAGGCCCAGTAAACCCTCCAGGTCATCCAGACAAAAGCGTATGGATTCAAAGACCCGACATGGCAACCTAAAGATCCTGAGAAAAAAAATCGCTCACTAACCATTATCCGGGCAGTTAAAGCCTGAATCCCGGATATGGTTTCCAACCATCGGCACGGGTATCCCCGAGTGTTTTTAAGGTAAACGTTGTCCCACCAGTCCCAAGAATTTTTTCTTGACTTCCAATGGGTTTCCAAGGATACTGGTGCCATTCAATTAATGTCGGCGCCTGTGCGAAACCATAATAATAAGTTCTAAATACCGTTTGTCCGAAGCCGTTTGCGGATGTTTTATTTCGGTTGTTCCTGTCTTTATAGCCGTAAATTTCAGTACCGTAACAAAAGGAGTCGTCATGAAGCTTACCATCCAAAAAAAATTGTATGTTTCCTTTGCCATGTCCATACTGATCCCCATTCTTTTAATTTGTATATTTTTAGGGCTGCAGATTAAAAAATCCGCCGTTGATCTGTACAATCAGTCGGCTAAAAAAGAACTCAACCATATTGACAAGGCCATTGATATTCTTTTGAATGATGCCCTGGTCACGGCTGCAGTGATAGCAGATTCCTCACTGGTAAACCAGGCAGACGAATCCATGACCTCCTATGTAAATCAGACAAAGGAGGTCACAGCCCAATTCCTTGGCATCAATGACAAAGAAAAAAGGGTTGTTGAATTTTTAAAGTTGTTTTCCAAGAACAATCCCGCCTATGTTGAGGTCTATTTCGGGACCAAATGGGGCGGTTTTGTCACCTCAGGCACCAGCGCCATGCCGGCTGGATACGATCCCAGAAAACGTCCCTGGTACGAGGCGGCATTAAAAAAACATGACCAGCCAACCCTTTCCGCAGCTTACCTTTTTTCCTCAGGCACTACGGGAATTTCCATGATGAAACCCATTAGAACCAGTTCAGGGGATGTGCTTGGGGTGGCGGGTGTGGACATGAGCCTTGCCGGGCTCACGGATTTTATCAAGCAGATTAAAATGGGTCAAAACGGGTTTGTCATGATGGTTCAGGATGACGGATCCATACTGGCCAATCCCAGGGATGAAAAGACCAATTTCAAGAAAATGGCAGAGACCGGTATCCCTGCCTTTGCCCAACTGGAGAGAATCGATTCAGGCAACCTGGAAGTTGCACTTGATAATATTCCCTATCTGGCGGTTGTTCATACCATGCCCGGGTTTAAGTGGAAGCTGATCGGCCTGGTTGAAAAATCAGAGGTCATGGTGGGGGTCTACAGAATGCTCATGGTCATGGTCACCATCGGGCTCATCGTGTTTCTGGTTTTTATGGTGCTGGCCTTCTTTTTTGCCAGGTCCATTTCAAGTCCTCTACTGTCTGCCACCAATATGCTCAAGGATATTGCAGAAGGTGAGGGGGATCTGACCAAAAAGCTGGGTGTGACCAGCCGGGATGAAATCGGGGAAATGGCCCATTGGTTCAATACCTTTATTGAAAAATTGAAAACCATTATAATTGAAGTTGTCAAAACAGCCGGCATGGTCAATGCATCCTCTGATACATTGCTGAACATCGCCCAGGCCATGAAGGGCCGGTCCGAAGATACAGCGAAAAAAGCCGGGGATGTTTCCAGGGCATCCCGGGAGGTCAATGACGGGTTTTCTTCTGTGGCGGCTGCCATGGAAGAGACCACCCAGAATACCAATATGGTGGCCACGGCTGCAGAGCAGATGTCTTCCACGATAAATGAGATTGCAAGAAATGCTGAAAATGCCCGAACCATCAGTGCCCGGGCAGTGGCCCAGGCCGGAGACGCCAACACCTCCATGGTCGGTCTCGGCAGTGCTGCGACGGCCATCAGTACAGTAACGAATGCCATTGCTGAGATTTCCGAGCAGACCAATCTGCTGGCACTGAATGCCACCATTGAAGCCGCCAGGGCAGGTGAGGCCGGAAAAGGCTTTGCAGTGGTTGCCGGTGAAATCAAGGCGCTGGCAAATCAAACTGCATCTGCTACCGGCGATATCCGAAAGCAGGTGGAAGATATCCAGAAGAGCGCCGTTTCCACCATGGGCCAGATTGATGCAATATCCCAGGTAATCAATGAGATAAATGATATCATTGCCAGCATTGCCACGGCCATTGAAGAGCAATCAGCAGCCACCCGGGAGATTGCAGATAATGTATCCCAGGCATCCCAGGGTCTGGCAGAAGTCAACGAAAATGTCTCTAAAAGTTCCACCGTTGTTGCAGATATCGCCCAGGATATCGCTGCGGTGAATCAGGCGGCCCTGGATCTCCAGGATGACACCCAGGAGGTGACGGTCAACTCCCAGGACTTACGGAAACTGGCAGGCAGCCTTCATGAGCTGCTGGGCCGGTTTAAGACCCACTAGACAGCCCCTAAAGCCAGTGGCCTGGTTTTTTTACCCGGCCACCGGCTTTTTTGCTAGTGCTGTTTTTAATCCTGATATTTAAATGAGATGCGCATGTTGGTCCTGAATTGAGCAGGCTTGCCGTCTTCAATTTTGATGTCAAGCTTGGTGACCTCTGCGATTCGTAAGTCCCTTAGGGATTTGGATGCCCTTTTGATTGCATTTGTCGCGGCATCTTCCCATGATGTGGTGCTTGATCCAACCAGATCAATAATTTTGTAGGTACTGTCAGTCATGATTTTTCTCCTTTTAAAAAAATGGATATAAATGATGTAAGTGTGACAGGCGGTTGAACAGACATGCGAAACAGAAAAGAGATGCATCTTACACAATACCAGACTATATTATATTTACAGGCAATGTACAATGGTTTAAAAATTTTTAAAGGTGTTGGACATTTAGAATTGCCAACTATCTGGAGAAACGTATTATCTTCCCAGGGGATTCGGGATGTATCAGGGAAAAACCCATGTATGATATCTGCCGTCATTTGCTGATGTGTCCCGGGAGAATGCCCCATGACCGGCAATGGGTTGCCTTCAGAGCCCTGGAGGATGCAGGCTGCATAGCCATGCACGGGTATCGGCTGGCAAATCCCCGCAACCATGCCGGAAATAACCAATGAGGGTGCCGCGGTTTTTGCCGGGGTTCCCTCATTTTTGTTTGTCCCATTTAACGTGACCCGGCTTTATCTTTTCAGGGGCCGCAACAATCCTTCCTGGGCCACACTGGCCACCAGAATCCCCTCCCGCGTATAGATGGAGCCGATGTTCAGTCCCCTTCCGCTACAGGCAGTTGGGCTTTTCATGGCATAGAGGAGCCAGTCATCCATACAAAATGGCCGGTGGAACCACATGGAATGGTCCAGGCTTGCCACCTGCATATCCGGTGACCAGAAGGTTTTTCCGTGGGGATACAGAGAGGTTGTCACCAGATGGAAATCCGAGGCATAGGCCAGCATATACCGGTGGGCGGCCGTGTCCCCGGGCGGAATCTTGTCAATGGCCCTGAACCAGACATATTTTTCCGGCGGCATGGGTTTGGGAGAAAAGGGGTTGACCGGGTTGACCACTCGGATTTCAATGGGTTTTTTGCACAGCAGCT
>JAHIVS010000748.1 GCA_018816605.1 Pseudomonadota bacterium | reverse complement strand
TATGGCCCGTGGTTGTATGAGGATCGGTGAAGTTTTGAATTTGACCCCAATTGATATTGAAGATCGAAAAGTGATTATCCAATCACCGAAAAGCGGAAGGGTTGCTGAAGTCGCCTTTTTGCCCCAGAAGGTAATAGACCGTATGAAAAAATATATTCGAGATGCTGAAATTAAATCGGAGGACCGGATTTTTCCAATAACCTATGCCGGGGCAAGGTTAGTAGTGATAAAGTCTGGAGAAATGGTGGATATTCAAATCCGGCCACATGACCTCCGAAGACATGCTGCCACTTATGCATCCAGATCAGGAACACCACTTGAAATTGTCAGCAAGGTGCTATTACGCCATTCAAATTTGTCCACCACACAAAGGTATCTTGGAAAAATAAGTGACTCAGAGGCAATTCGATGGATCGACAACCTTCATGGATGATGAATCAAAAGATTGGGCCGATCCGCTATGGAATCGGCCCGCCATTTCAATAATCATATTTCAAAATCAAGATTTGTGTTGGTATCCATAAGAATTCCCGTCTTTGAATACTTACACAAAGGATAATGATACTTGAGCGTCGGATTCGATACGTTTAAATTAATAGCACTCCCCCCCAGCCCGTATCGGGACCAATCCTAAAAGTTACAAAAAAGAATGGAATGCTGTTTTTGTCATTTAGAAGGGGTATGTTTCTACTCAAAGTCTGAGATGACCTCGGTACTGAGGTGGATTGGATATCATTCCTCTCTCGCAAAAAGGCTGCCGAAATAAACTCCGGCAGCCTTTTTAGCTATGTGTAATTAAACTTGAGCAAACTATAACTTTTAAATAATTCCCAGGCAGGAAGTTACTTGCCTGCTTGGTCAGTGTCCGCCCGAAAGTTGACCTCTAATGAATTGTCTTTGCAAAAAGTTAAAGCGCTGTAAACTGAATAATCACTTGGACTTTACTTCCGACCGCCGGCATAAGGTTCCAATTGACCCGATACCAGCTATCATAGGTAAGTACCGGCAATCGGTTATCCGTAATAATTCCGCCAAAGCAATCCGATGGACATACAATGCAACCTGACGGATACTGGATCGCCTCTCCAGTTCCGTGGTAAACATAATGTGGCGTATGGGGACGAAGCACTTCTTTGTTATTGATTTCAATTTTTTCTTCTATCAAGGTTTCCATGGGAACCTGAACTGTTTCTCCATTTTTTTCAAACTTCAGCGACACTATTGCCGAGTCACCATCAAGAAAATCTTTTGGTGTGGTGGTCTCCTTCAACTCCCTGTGAGCCTTCCAGTTTTCCTTGGAAATCTGATTGCTATACTTGACCCCCATCTTGCGAATAGCTTCATCGATTTTTAGACGCGGCACATCGGTGGTGAAAATGAAAAATGCCTCCTGAGAGCCCCCCTTGCAGCCAATCCAGGCCTGTCCCCTCTGCCCCCAGTCCGTCACTGCGGACTTGGACGAATTTTTTGTAACTGTGGCACTGAAAACTATTTTCTTGCTCCCAGGATCTACATTCATCCAATCTGTTTCGCCTTTGATTGTTTCAACCTCGGCGCAAATAGCCCATTGGGAAAACAAGAGTATCATCAACACTATTACACACCCTGCTTTTTTCCTAAACTTCATCGTCTGCCTCCATTAAAGTTACTATTTCTGTGAATCCTGTGACTCACTTCTATTCATTAATCTTTTGTAAACCAAGGGAACGATTGATATCAAAAAAATCATTGTCAGCCCTTTACTCGGCTTTTGCATGGTTCAAGCCTTTTTTTAAATCGTTGTTTGAGCTTCAGGCGGTTCAGATAGGTAAAAGGGGCTCTGGCAACCTTGATACCGCTGCTGAGCGCCCCTTCCGGTGAAAACAGGATGTCGGCAATATGAACGGTTGGCGCTACCCGGCTCAGAAACCCAGCACATCCGGCACAGTAAGTAACAATGGTTCGATTTTCAGACTCTTTCTGGCGGAGAAGACCCCATTTTTTAGCCAGTTCAGGTCTTACAAAGCCAACGCTCCCTCCTTCCCCGCAACAGAGGGTCTTTTTTCCCCAGTGTTTCATTTCTTCGAATGGTATCCCCGAAGCAGTCAGGAGGTTTCGTACAGCGGTCTGAACGTTTGTTTCTTCTCTCATGGGACAGGGATCATGGACGACAACTTTCCTGTTCCCAAGCACCACGACAGGCAGACCCCCTGAATCAAGAACCTCATACACGGTTTTAATGTCAAAACCGGATGCATACTGGGTAAACATTTTATGGCAGTTGGGACAGGCTACCAGCACCTTTTTGATGCCGTTTCCGGTCAGATAATGAAGTATGTCTCTGAACATGGATTCAAAATACGCCTGTCGCCCTATATCGTGGCTGGGTTTGTGACAGCAGTCAAGGACAATACCCAGATGGGAAATACGCTTTTCCAGATGTTCAAAAAGTTTCCATGTAGTTTCCGGCCGGGTCCCCGTCAGAGTGCAGCCGGGAAAAAAGACGGTATCGCATCCGCTGGGAAGAGCGTAATAAGAAAACAGAGGGGAACTTCCTTTTTTTTCATATCCCAGGATGGTCTTGTATCGGGAGAAATCCATATGGCCTGAGTCGACCGCTTCCCTTCGGATGCCCATAAACAGACTACCAGGACCCAGCTTTTCAGGGCATATCGCCTGGCAGAGATTGCACAGGCTGCACTCAAATGCCAACTTTTGAAACTCCGGCGTTGAAAAGTCATAGCTGTCAATCATTTCCCCGGGTGTACCATACTCCTGGAGAAAGGCACACTGTTTTTTGCAGGCACCACAATTAGTTCAGGATGCCTGCATGTGCCGGAGTGCCGTGTCGAGTCCGCGGGAAGATTTCCCCATCGGTTGAGGATGAGGAAAATAGGTGTCCGCTGTATCGCAGATTAATCTCTTGCGGTACCAGTTCAGGATCTTTTTGGTGATCAAAGGGAAAATGCCCAGCAATGCCAAAGACAAGATCAACCCGGGGGAAAGAATGCCGGACAGGGAATCAATCTTTGAGATCTGGCTGCCGGCATTAACAAAAACAGCCGTTCCGGGGAGCATGCCCAGTTGGGAAACCCAGTAAAAAGTCCATAGCCGCATGGGGGTCAGGCCCATGGCCATATTAATAATGAAAAAGGGGATGGCCGGGATGAGCCTCATGGAAAACAGATAAAAAGCGCCTTCCTCCCGGATGCCATCATTGACTTTTTTCAGCCTTTCCCCGAATTTTTTCTGAACCCAGTCCCGCAAAAGATACCGCGACAAGAGGCATGCCAGGGTCGCGCCGATACTGCTGGCAAATGAAATGACAAGAGTTCCGGTCCAGGTGCCGAACAAGGCTCCGGCCGCAAGCCCCAGGATGACTGCACCGGGGAGGTTGAGCGCAATCACGGGGATATAAAAGGCCACAAACAGGACAGTCACACATAGGGGGCTCTGACTGTAAAGCTCCTGGAAACGGACCTGGGACTCCTTGATAAATCCCAGCGTCAGGTATTGTTTCAGGTCAAATGTGAAAAAAAGAATAACCAGGCCAATGACAAAAATCACAATGATAAGTTTTTTCAGATTCTGTTGTTTCGGTCGTTGCACTATGTCTTTCCGGATCAAAGGGTTATTGGATCATCCGCTTTATTTACGAAATGGTTTTCTCAGTTTCGGTTTTGTTATTGTCTTTTTTCAGTTTCATACGGCCATTCGCCCATGCCCTTTTCAAGGATCAGCAGTCGTTTTTCATCAATCCCGCCAGCCTTGTAATAATCTACAGTTTTGGTGGCACCGCCGCCGCCCTTGGGACAGACCACAATGATGTCATCGGCAGAGACTTTCAGTTTTGGCAGGATTGCAGCCAGCTTTGCTTTTTCTTCTTCGGTTTTCACCGGATAGGCATTGGTTTCAATGGAGCCTTTGACATGCCCTTTGGTAAATTGCTCCACCGGGCAGATATCCACAATGATCATCGGTGATCCGGCACTCAGACGGACATTGAGATCCTTTGCCTTGATATAATTATAGGTATCGGCAGCTACGGCCCATGATGCGCATAGAGCTACAGCGGCCCATGTGATGAGAATCGATAGAACTCTTTTTTTCATTTTAAAACCTTTTTTTTGATTTATTTCTTATTATAAGAGGAACTCCTGCAAATGATATTTCACAGAGCGAACCCATCAGACAAAATAAGCGGAAGACCCTTCAAGGGTGTCCCATTCGCTCTCGTGGTAGATCTTGGCGCAGACTTCAACATCAAGCCCCCTTCCCTGTTCTGTTTTTTCCTGGGTATCCCTTGGGTTGGACCCGCTTTCTGCCCAGAAAAGGTTGGCACCCGCCAATGCAGCCAGAGTGCAGGGCTCATGAGTGCAAAAACCTTTGACCGTTCTGGGTGTCCCAAGAATGCTCGCGGCTACGATCTGAGCCATGCGAAGCTCGCTGATCATGCCTCTTGCCGCAATCTCGGTACCGGGGATTTCAATGCGGCGGGCGGCCCCGCTGAATACAGGCTCAATAGAAGCAGCCAGAAGAATGGCCTGCACAAGCTCTTCAATTGTGTGCTCAGGACCTATGGGCTCCAAACAGGTTCCCACCTTGAGTCCTGCTTCCTTGAAATTGCATATGCTTTCTATTCTTTTCTCAGGAGGAATTCCGGTGTCTCTGCCTTCACGAAGACGCAGGGCGTGATATACCCCGGCGTAGCCGACATCCTTGATCCGCTTGGCCCGCTCCAGCGACTGGTCTGCTACATTAGCCACCATCACAGTTTCGGGTTTCAGATTTTTCCGGATTTCTTTTGAAATTTCAATGAACTGCCCGAAAGGGTACTGAGCCGTGGTCATGACATATACGGCATTGGCCCCATTTTCTTCATGTTGTCTGGCGTAGAATACCGCCTCTTCAGGGCTTATTCGGGTTTCGTTGGTAAAAATCCGGTTTGATCTGGCAAAGGAGCAGAACTTGCACTCGCAGGCGCAGGGGGCAAGATCAAGGGCCAGTTGGCCATGGATTTCTGCCTTTCCAGAAACAAGATTTTCGGAGATCTCCCGTGTCCGAGCCATGGTTTTAATTGCCACAGGAGAATCAGGCGGATGGGATAGAAAAAAAGTCAGTTCTTCGGCTGAAAGCGGATCAGCTTGAAATGATTTCTTAATTAAGTCATCGATGTTCATGGTGTGAAAAACTCCGACCAGCAAGGGTTATCTATACAAAAAAAATCATTTCAAGTCCTGATTTAAAACAGTGGCTGATTTCTTCGATGATTCCAAGGGGAACAAATACATTAAAAGTTTTTGTCAGTAAAATTGATTCTTTCGATTTTAAGTGGATAATATATAGAATTTATCTATTTCATAGACATATACGCCAACATAAAATTCCATGCTTAAAAAATGGCATCAAATTTACATTTATCAAAACAGCTCATGCACTGGATACATTTGTCCTTTTTGATGACGGCCTTTGGCTTTTTCTACAATGATTTCAGACTCAAATGGGGAACAATTTGTCCCATCAGTAATAAGATTTGCAAACATACATTCGAGGGTCTTGATACTTAGCCGGGATTCATGTAGTTCTTTTTGATGTGCGTATGTCTGGATCACGGTTTCTTTCCTCCAGTTAAACGTGTTCCCCCCTATCGCTATAACCATAGTAAAAAATGGTAAAATTGACGGCTGAAATGTCAAAATGGTGACAAATGCGGCAATACCCTCGTGAATCATCATTTTATTTTACGAAAGATAAATAAGTAATCTTGGAAAAGATTCTGTATAGGTCTGTTAGATTTGTTGATTCTGATTGAATCAAATCTAATATTTTTTATAAATAGGACTGAATGAGGGAGTTATCTAAACACCGAGCCGCGAAGTAATATTTTGGCATATAAATTGCATTGTAATATTATTGTATCCCCTTAACTTTTAATTCAAATTGAGAGGAAAAATGACAGATTCAAGGATCTTTGGCCACACATCACAGGTGATTGGAGAGGCACTTAATGTTTCGGCCAGACGACACAACCTTATTAGCAGCAATATCGCTAATATGGATACCATTGGATATAAGCCGACGGATCTTGATTTCAATCAAACTCTCAAACGGGCAATGGGTGAAAAAGAACCCGATTATTTAGATAAGACTCATTCTAAACATTTGTCACCAGATGATGGAGAACCATTCTCCATGAATGGAAAAGATAGCGAAGAGGTTGATATCTATCACCTTGATTCCGTTAACATCGACACACAAATGATGAACCTTATGGAAAATAACATCAAATATAAAACAATCGTAGAATTAAAATTAAGAAAATCAACAATAACCAGTTATGCGATTGACGAGGGTGGAAAATAAAAAATCATCCTATTTAAATGGGGATGAGATTGATCTTTTGTGACCTTTTTAAAGGTATGATATAAATCCTATATTAAAATCATTAACCATGAAGGCTGGATTTTATTATAGGGTTTTCACTGGACCTTCTGATATTTGGTGTCGGCTTTGCAATAATTGCTGCTGCTTCAAAACAGATCGGACAAGGCCTGGTTCAAACAGGACTTACTTTGATCAGCTGATTTCTTTAGCAATGTGTATCATTTGACAGCAGCTTGCAATATCGAGCTTGCTTGAACCATATCAAATGGAAAAGATATTAAAATAAGGCGTGTTGCTACTAAAGATACAATTTTATCATCATGGAAACAGTCTGATAATACTGGCAATAAATTTGTCCAGGAATGATTGACTCTCTATTTTACCAGGCGAAGCAATTTGTTTTTGTAAACGGTCAGCCCTTAGAGCAGGGTCAGGATGACTGGATAAAAACGAATGGTTTTTCCCCAGGCCGGCCAGTTTTTTCAAGGCTGTTACAGCCGCATTGATATCAACCCCGTGATTTTTTAAAAACAGGAGGCCAAAATCATCAGCTTCCTTTTCTTCTGCTTGTGAAAACTGTGCATTTAAAAGGGTTTGGGCGAATTCGCCCAGGAAGGATCGTGCAACATCACCGGCCAGATTTTCCTGAGAGGCGACCCCTTTCCGAACGGCGCTCGCAGCATAGGCCAGCATGATTTTTTTCTTGATGTGTTTTTCCACAACATGGCCCATTTCATGCCCCACCACAAAGAGCAGCTCCTCATCATTCATCATATCCATCAGTCCGCTATAAATTCTGATGGTGCCGTCTGACATAGCAAATGCATTGATCTTAGGTGACAAATAAACCTTAAAATCAAATACATACCCGTTTGAATTGTATCTTTCCCCCACAAGTTTTTCCAACCTCATTCCGTAAGGATGTTGGATTCCTGCAATCGAATTTTTTGAATCTGATTGTTTTGAAGCATTTGCCGCAAGGAGCTCAACATCTTTGTCACTCAAAGTGGCGGCTTTGATGACGTCTATCCCTGCTTGTGTGGCAAGATCCAGATTGGTATTGTCACATCCCCAAAAAACCGATAAACAAAACAAGCATATAATCATACGGTTCATTATTTTTTTCCTTACAGAATTTTAGGGTGGGTTGTATCATTCATCTCGCCTTGAAGGATTGCCACGCCTTGTCCTCTCAACGTCACACGCAGAATCTGGCCGGGATGCCAGAGCCGCATGCGGGGCCCCCATGTTCCCGTGCCTCTGCAAATGATAGCCGACATACCATCCACCTCATAATGTCCCTCCAAAAGGGGATACCGTTTTTGGACCAGATAACCAAAGGGCCATATCTGTCCGCCGTGGGTATGCCCGCTGAGCATCAATCCGACCCCTTTTCCAGCTGCCTTTTCAGCCTGCCACGGCGTATGGGAAAGAAGTATTGTGGCCCCGGGAGGTCGACCCACAAGGGCTTGCGAGATGGGGTCGTTGTTTTGACCGCTTCGGCCTCTGATCGTAAGATCCTCCACTCCTGCCAAAACAAGACCCGGCCTCACTTCAACCCATGTATTGGTTAACAACTTAAACCCTGCTGATTCAAACAGGTTTGTTTTGCTTCCCCCGTAAAATTCATGATTACCGAGAACCGCCCAGAGCCCATAAGGTGCGGAAAGTTGTCTGAAGTGGGCAATCAATTGATCGTCAGGAGGCCCATGTCCTTCAAAAATATCACCAAGCAGCACCACAAGATCAGGTTTCTCCGCCTTTACCTGGGTGATCCGGTCGGACAGCCATCCTTTGCCCAGCTGTGAGCCCAGATGCATATCTGATAGAGCAACAATCACAGTCCCATCAAGTGCAGCTGGTAAGCCGGGAACTGTCACCTCGTATTTTTCCACCATTGGCGGTCTCAGACCCTGAACGAGTGCAATCACCGAGAGCGTCATTCCGATCAACAGGGCAAATCCTCTCAGTGAAGCCGATAACCGGGGCATGAAAAAGCCATAAAGGGTGATCAGGTCTATTA
>JAHIVS010000345.1 GCA_018816605.1 Pseudomonadota bacterium | reverse complement strand
TGCCCTTTTAAAAGAAGAGATAAAATTGATCCTCCAGGCCCTGGGACAGATGCCCTACCAGCGAGTCCATGGGATGATTGCACACCTTGAGCACAGTCTGAATAAAGGGCAGACCGCCAATGAATGAGGCGCAGTTTATCGAACGAAACAGGCCCGAAGAGCTCCTGTTTGACCAGCTTCGAAGGGAGGGCATCTCTCTTATTGAGGAGCTTTGCGGAAAGGTCTGGACAGACTATAACCTCCATGATCCCGGGATTACCATTCTAGAGCAGATTTGTTATGCCATGACCGAACTTGCCTATCGAACCGGTTTTGATGTGGCAGATATCCTGACCCGGGAAGACGGGAAGATTGATTATGACCGCCAGGCCCTTTATGCGCCGGAACGGATTTTCCCTAACCAGGCCCTGACGTCGTTGGATTATGAGCGGTTAATTTTTGATGCCCTGCCTGAAATAGAAAATGTCTGGGTGGAGAAAGATGTAACCGTCCCCGGGCTTTACCGGTTAAAAATAAGAGCCGCAGAAAACAAAAGTGGATACAGCCTTCCGGAAGAGGCGCTCATTGAAAGGGTTAAACAGGTGTTTTGTGCGTCCAGAAATCTGTGTGAAGATATCAGTGATATCCAGATGGTTGAAAATCGGTATTGCAGACTCCATGCAGACATAGAGGTCACATCATCCCGGAACCCTGCCCATGTACTGGCACAAATTTACGATCTGTGCGAAGGTCATATTTCACCGGGCATCACCTATCTCTCGTTTGATGAGCTTGTGGGCCAGGGAAAAACCCCGGATGAAATTTTTACCGGCCCGCTGTTGGAAAACGGGGTTATGGGAGAGACCCCGGTCGCCCAGAAACAGGCATTTGTCAATGTGGCGGATCTGCTAACCCTGATTCGATCCATTAAAGGGGTGGTCAGTGTGAAGTCGCTATTTCTTGAAGAGAGTGAAACCGGTATGAAACACTGCGATATTATCAATCAGGATGCGTCAGGCTCAGTTCTTTGCCTGGAATTTCCCAAAAAAGAGAACCAGATTTTTGTCACCCTCTCCAAAAGCCTTCGGACCTACGATATTCCCTTGGACGAGTTGACCCAACAATATGAACGCCTTAAATCCGCCCATGGGAAACTGGGGGATTCAAAAGAGGAAATTGTCAAAGCCAGGCGACTGCCCACGGGCCAATTCAGGGATCTTGGGCAATACACCTCTATCATGGATCTATTCCCCAATGTTTACGGCATCAATCAGTTCGGTGTCCCTCCCTCCTATTCTGCGGCTGAAAAAGCAAAGGCAAAGCAATTAAAAGCCTATTTGCTTCTTTTTGAACAGCCCATGGCCAATTTTCTTGAAACCCTGGAACATATTCCCGATCTTTTTTCCCTGGACCCGGGCCTTGATAAAACCTATTTTTCACACGTATTGGACAATACCAACGGGCCACAGATTGAATCCCTTTATCTGGAGGAGCCGGAAAAACAGGGTCAAACGCTTTCCCGGATCATTGGACGCTACGACAACTTTTATGACCGGAGAAATCGGTTGCTGGATTATCTGCTGGCCCTGTATGGAGAAACATTTACCCAGAATTCCCTGGGGGCGTTTAACTATTATTTTTCAGAAACCGGTCTTCTCCGCTGGTTTATCCGGAATAAAATAAAATTCTTAACCCACCTTCCCGAAATCAGCAGCAAACGAGCGGCTGGCTTTAACTACACACAGGTCTCATGGAACACCCAGAACATTGCTGGCCTGAAATTCAAGGCAAGTGTGCTGTTAGGGTTTCAATTTCATCATAATAGATCTCTGACCATTGCCTTTACCAAACACGGCCTGGAATTGATTTCCGATGAACTCCTTGCCGGGATCAACCAGGGAACCGTTGAAATCCAGTATGTCGATCCCAGCGATATCGGGGAAAGAATTAAAACGCCCTTTCAAAGAATAGAATTTAAATACCAGGCCGAGCCGCTGACGGATATGGACATCCGACAACTTTTCAGGAAAATAATTTTTTTGAAAAGCAATTTTTTAAATGAATCGTTTCTGGTAAACGGACTTGATTTTAATAATTACAGGATCGGTCGGTTTTCAGACAACTCCTGGCAGATCATTTTAAAACCCCATGCTGCTTCCCGGTGGTGCTATCTGGCATCCTTTCGGCAAAAAGACTCGGCCGTCATGGCGGCCAACCATTTGCGGTATTTTATCAAAACCCTGAACATCTTAAGTGAGGGGATGCATCTTGTGGAGCACCTGTTGCTCAGGCCGGCGGCGGGTTCCAAGGGGTTTGCTGATATCCCGGATGACTTTTTCTTTTTAAGGGCCAGCGCGGTCCTTCCCACCTGGCCGGCCCGGTGCACCAATGCGGGATTCAGGCGCCTGGCAGAGGAGACCATCCGCCTCAACGGGCCAGCCCACATCGCCATTGATTTTTACTGGCTTGGGTTCCAGCAGATGCTTGAATTTGAAATCCTTTACCATGATTGGCTTGAAAAGAAGCGAGCGGACGATGGGCCGGATACCCAGATGCTTGCACAAAAGCTG
>JAHIVS010000344.1 GCA_018816605.1 Pseudomonadota bacterium | reverse complement strand
TTCACCCATTTCAGGCGCTCAATGACCCGGAACCTTCCGCCTTTTTTCAAGGGGGGCATGAGGATCACAAAGCTTGCATCATCCCTGGTTCTGCTGGGGTCGTAACCGCCCCAAACCGGGTAATTATCCACAGGCCTGCGGGCGAACAGGTTGATATCCTGCCAGAGGCTGGTATCAATGGCACAATCTTCCAAGTCGGCAAAACGAAACACACCAAAGGTGTCATCCACAAACTGGCACATAAACAAATTTTTAAACTCTGACGGGCTGTATTCCATGAGAAGACTATCCCGGTCAAAGAGATTACACCCGCCGGCTTCGGCATCATCCAGAGTAATGATTTTGCGGTATGCGTTGTCCGGACACAGGATGCCGGACTGCATCTGCTTAAACCCGGGGAACTCCACCCTTTTCTTTTTAAAGCGCTGGTTGAACCTGTCCCCGGTCCAGAGGTCATATGCTTCATGGGTGACGGCGGACGGGGTGGAAAAAATGGTTTTTCGCCATTTCTTATGGGTGGCCATGCCCGAGGCCACCTTATAAAGTTCATTGAATTTCATGATCCAGAAGAACTCGTCAATATACACATCCCCTGAATAACTTTGCGCGGACTTGCTGTTGTTGGACAAAAAATGAAGTTCAGCCGGACCTTTTTGGGTATTTAAAATGATCGGATTACCGGTCAGATCAATATCAAAATTCTGTCTTGCAATGGCAATGATGTAACGACGGAACACTTCGGACTGGGCCCGGGTTGCAGACAGGAAAATTTTATTGCGGCCTTCCAGGGCGGCATCCTCAAACGCTTCCTGGGAAAAGTACCAGGTGGCCCCAATCTGCCGGGATTTTAGAAGCATCCGCATCCTGTGGTGGCGGGCTTCCCTCAAGGCAATCTGATATTCAAAATAATTCTTATGCAGCTTGTCTTTGAAATCTTGAGCTTTCAGGCGGGAGACATCATTTTTTCTTTTCTGGGTGTTGGATCTTTGCCGGGGTTTGCCCCCGTCTCTTTTTTTGTCATTATCCCCATGGTTGGACTGGTGGCGCCCTGCCCTAAGCCGTACCAAAGAATCGGTCAGACTCTTGAGTTCTGCCAGGTCCATTTCTGTTTTTTCTTCTTTTTCAGCCAGCAGGGCCAGACGCCGGGACATGGCCCCTTCGACGGTTTCATGGGAGAGCAAATCATCCCATTCTCCCTTTGTCCGCCAATCATAGACCGTGCGCAAAGGGGTGTTCAGCAGTTCTGCAATCTCCTTGGGTTTGTGCCGGCGCAGGTAAAGGCGCTTGGCCGCGTCTTGTATTTCGGGTGGGTAATAGCTCATGACCCCATAATATCAATATTCTTGGACCTGCTGGGCAAGTTTCATTCCGATAACGCGAAAATCGGAATGGATTTCGTGTACATGGATGATTTTGCCTTTTATGATGGAGGCATTTAAGAGCAATTATCCATCAAAAGGAGATCATCAACATGCCCGCTTCTCTTGTTTCAAACTTTAAGCGGATCGCCCAATCCGGCCCCACAGTTGACGGACGGGTTATCAAACCCGAATGGCTCACGGACATGGCCCAAACCTATGACCCAAAAGTCTACACGGCAAAACTTTGGATTGATCACATGCGGTATGCCTCCTATGGGTCTGTCCAGGCGTTAAAAGCTGAAAAAGACGGGGACGTGACCCGACTGTACGCCAAGATCAGTCCTAACCGTACCTTGCTGCAAATGAACCAGATCTGGGAAGAGAAGCTTCATTTTTCCATTGAGCCGACGGAAGATTTTGCCAAAACAGGCAAGTGCTATCTGACCGGCCTTGGAATGACGGATGAACCGGCAAGCCTTGGCACCGATGAAATGCGGTTCTCCAAAATAACCGGCAGGACTTACACTGCCCGGTATCCCGGGGAAATGGTGCCCGATCTTCGGGACATGGAGAGCATGGATGATGATCAGCAAATGGAACGATTCGGGCAGAAGTTGGTCCGGTGGTTTTCCAATATGCATAAAACCGAAACCGAACAGGAAAACAAAGAGGAGCCCATGGACAAAGATCAATTCGCAACATTCAAAGAGTCCCTTGAGACCACCCAGCAGACGGTTGCAAGTCTGGCTGACAGTATCAAAAAATTTATGGCCGGACAAAATACAGGAGCCGGAGAAAAGGCACCGGATCCCGTTACCACAGAGCCCGCAAAACCTGCGGATCAGTTTGCAGAATTGAAAACCGGCCTTGACGCCCTGGGCGGAAAATTTGACCAGATTCTTGGCCGGTTGGAAAAAGTGGCTCCCGGTACCCAGTTTGGAGACACCACCCAGCCGGCAGACGATAAAAACCAACTTTTTTAAGGGTCCGGTTTTGATCCGGTCTCAAGGAGAATAAACAGCAATGAAAGATAAAACCAGACAGCATTTTGAGCAGATGTGCAATCGGATCGCCAAAGGATACGGTGTTGCCGGTGTAAAGCAGACCTTTGCGGTCACGCCGACAATTGAGCAGGTCCTCCAGGATAAAATTGTTGAGAAGGATACTTTTTTGCCCCTGATCAATATTTACCCTGTTGATGAAATGGAGGGCAAAAAGGTTATGGGCAGTGCCTCCGGCCCTGTTTCCGGTCGGACCAACACCAGCTTTGACGGTAAGGAGCGGGTTCCCCAACGCGTGCTTGGCATGGATGAAGCGGGATATAAATTATACAAGACCAACTCCGATGTTTACCTGGACTATGAAACCATGGATGCCTGGGCAAAATTCCCGGATCTTGCAAACCGCTATACCGGTTATGTCCAGGAACGCATTGCCAAGGACCGCTCGACCATCGGCTGGTATGGAGAATCCGCACTACCCGACACCGATCTTGCAACCAAGCCGTTAATGCAGGACGTCAATATCGGGTGGATGCAGTATATGCGCAACAATCACGCGGGCCAAATCCTGGCCACCGGCGATATGGCTGCCGGAGAGATCCGCATCGGTGCGGGGGGTGACTTTGTGAACCTTGACCATGCAGTCATCGATCT
>JAHIVS010000343.1 GCA_018816605.1 Pseudomonadota bacterium | reverse complement strand
ATAAAAAAAGAAGAGGGGCGGCATAAAAATTCAACACGCACCTCCAAAGCGGTTTGCATAAAGAGCAGACCTGGCCCGGGTAGTGTTTTTATCCGGAAACCAGGTCTGCCGGTTTTTTATCACCCGGTCCAGTCCACCTCCTGCACCGAGCGGATGCTGCCGTCTTCATTTAAGGCAATGGATGATGTTTTAACCTTTGCCAGGAGTTCATTTTCCATGTTCTTCACATCAAAGGCCGTGTTCACCCCGGCAAGGTAAATGGCGCCCATACCGGCATCCTTGATCCGGGTCAGGTGCATGACGCCGTTTTCATCCAGCCCATAGAGGGTGAGCTCGTCAAACACGGCATCATTTTCATCAATCCACAAATTTTTGTCCAGGTCATAGGCGGCCAATTCATTGAAACCGCTTCCGGTTGCAGGCCCGAACAATTCACTGCCGTCATTGATCCGCCCGTCCCTGTTCTTGTCCAGGGATAAAAACCCGGTCCCCCGGGCCGGGGCCCGTATGTATTCTGAACGTTGGTCCAGATCCAGGTCAAAGGAAAACCCGACCCCGGAAATCCTGGGACTTGTCGTTCCGGCATTGACAATCAACGGGTCAATCAGGGTGTATCCTTTTTCCGTCCAGGAAAAGGCATCCTCCCTGAAAAAAGAATGCACCATCTGCATTTCAAATGAAAAACGGATTTCATTGCCGTCCATGGTATTAACAATACCGTCGGCCAAAAACCGGGTCTGTTCCGATTCTGAATATGAATACCGGGTAGTTTGAGAATATTCATAGGCAGACAATTGGGTGAACTCTCGTGAAAAAGAATGGTTGCTCACCTGGCTGATCCGGCTGAGATGAAAATTGCCCCCCGGCGAATTTTTTATCAGATTCATGTTGCTGAAGCGATCCATGACAGCATCCAGCATCCGTCTCATTTTATCCATTTCGGCTCTGAACTGGTCGGTCACCGCCAGGGCGGGCTTTCCCCCAAACACAACCGGCCGGAACCACTGGCCGGCACGGGGTGCCTCCTGAACTGCACTGGTTTGGGCAGTCTCCTGCCGAGTTTGCGCCCGGTTTATCCCTGGGCTCATCTTCTGATCTACCAGATCCAGAAATTTAAATTGACGGGTAACCTGCGTCTCTCTGGTTTCAGAATAACTTCTTGACGAAAAAAGGTCCAATTCGAAAGTATCAATCTTCAATCTCGGCCTCCTTTTAATAAATACCGGCCGTGTCATCCTCCTGAATCAAGGCCGAATACACTAAGATATCGGCGTTTTCCTGTTACACCGGACACATCAGGGAAAACCTCCCTGCCTTCCAAAGAACAAAGCAAATTGTGAACCAGGGGTCTATATGACTGATTTGTTGAGAAAAAATAAATGGCCGGCAAAAAAATATGGATTTTTTCCGGCAATATCTGCCCGGCATTTGAAAATTTTTCCAGTGCGGGTCAGGCGGGATTTAATTTAAGGGCCTTTTTTTCAAAATATCGACATCCCGGTTTTGGTGGTAAACAACTCCAGCGCCAGGGTTCCGGCCAGGGAATTGCCATTTGAATTGAGCCCGGGCGACCATACGGTCGCACAGAGTCTGCCCGGTATAAATGCCGCAATACCGCCGCCAATACCGCTTTTCCCCGGCAATCCCACCCGGTAGGCAAAATCACCAACCGCGTCATAGGTCCCGCAGGTGAGCATCAATGAATTTATCCGCTTGGCCTGGCTTTTGGTCACGATCTGTTGCCCCGACCAGGGAGAGAGCCCGTGATTGGCCAGAACCAGAAAACTTCTGGCCAGGTCAATGCAGTTCATATGTAACGAACATTGAAGAAAATAGGTGTCCAGCACATCCTCCACCTTATTATGAAGGTTTCCATAGCTTTTGAGAAAATTTGCCAGGGCGGCATTCCGAAATCCGGTACTCTTTTCCGAGGCTGCCACCTCCATGTCAAAATGGATGTCCGGGTTATCCGAGCGCTCCCGGACAAAGTTGAGAATGGTTTGACCTGCATCCTTTGAATGGGAAAGGATGACATCCACCAGCACCAGGGCTCCCGCATTGATAAAAGGGTTTCTCGGGATTCCGTTTTCATACTCAAGCTGGACAAGGGAGTTAAAGGGGTTCCCGGACGGTTCCCTGCCAACCCGTTTCCATAGCGTTTCCTCTCCTGCAAACTGAAGCGCAAGTGTCAGGGTGTATGCCTTTGAAATGGAATGGATGGAAAAATGCTCGTGTGCATCTCCAATGGTAAATAGTTTTCCATCCAGCGTCTGGACCGCCATCCCGAATTTGTTTTTCGGAACAGCTGCAAGTTTGGGAATGTAATCCGCGACTTTTCCCAGCTCAATAAAGGGTTTGACCTCTTCATGAATTTCTTCCAGTATCTGCTGATACTCCATACCCTGTCCCCCCATTTTATAAAAATGCCCTTCCACAGGTTTTTCCATGCCGATTTTTTTATCTTCAGCTCACGATTGCTGATACCGCTCCATAAGATTTTTTTCAGCATCACTTGTCCCGATCAGGACCATTTCATCCTCTTCCTCAAGAAGAAGAGACGGATCAAGCTTGATGTTCAAATCATTTTTTCTATTGATAGCGATAACGCTGCAGCCGGTTTGCTTCCGGATTTGACTTTCAGCAAGGGCTTTGCCGGCAAGGGTTTTGCCGACGGATGCGCGAAAGATATTTAATCCTTCTGCGACCATCAGTATTTTATCGGGCTTTAGAAGATTGATTATGGTGTTTGCTCCCATGGAAGCATGCGACATGACAAGATCTGCCCCGGCACTGTGCAGTTTTGATATGTTCCCGTCCAGATTTGCCCGGCTTATAATCTGTATATCAGACCTGAGTTTCCGGCAATAAATGGTCAGGTAAATATTCATGGAATCATCATGGGTGGTAATAATGACAGAGGACGCATTCTTTATGCCGGCCTGATTCAATGTATCAAGGTCAGCGGCATTGCCCTGAATATAGTGCTCATTTTTAATAAATTTCGGGCTCTTTTCCACCACCTTATAATACACCTGTCGTTCTTCCAATATATTTGCTGCTGCACGGCCGACACGGCCTCCTCCCAATATGAGGACAGGGGCATCACTGGTATGATACACATGGTAAAGAGAGAAGACCTCGTCATATTTTTTAAGCTGCTCTGCCGAGCCGGCAAGCAAAAGGACCGTCGTGGAATTAATCCGCGTTTCGGGTTGTGGTATTTCAAACCGGCCCCTCTCCCAAAGGCCCACAACGGTTACGCCGGTTTTTTGCCGCAGGTTGCTTTGAATGAGGGTCTTTCCCTCAAGCGGTGTTCTCATTGCAGGCGCTTCGGCAATGAAAAGTGCATCAAATTTGCCGATGATATTGGCCCCCATGCTCATCCCAAGGGTTCTTCGGGCCAAAGATTCTCCGAGCATCTTCATGAACTGAAAAACATAGGTGCTGCCGGCCAGCTGTAAAATATCGATGGAATTCTCTGCATCCGCATTGGTTACAATGGGTATTGTTTTAGAAATCTCCCTTACCGTAAAGGAAATATTGGTGTTGGTCATATCATCGTTGTTAACGACCACCATGGCCGCCTTTTGTATGCGCAGACGTCTGTATGTTTCGGGATCTCCTATGTCTCCCCGGACCACATTGAAATTTTGATCATAAAGCTCTAAGGCTCTTTGCAGATCAGGGGCAAGAATTGCATATTTATACCCATACTTGTTCAGTTTTTCTATAAGGTTTATGGTTATTGGATCAAAGCTTGTCAATATGACATGCCCGGTCGTGTCTTCCGGTAATTCCCGAGGGGTTTTGGCCCTTGATTGTGCTTCGAGCCATGGGCCGTAAAAAAATTGGATAAAGGTAAAGGGCAACATGACCAGGAGAAAAAGAATGCCGGACAAAAGGACAAGCATCGTGAAAGCCTTGCCCAAATCACTTGCAAAGGTGATATCGCCGAAACCAAGGGTGGACATCACTGTAAGTGTCCAGTAGAAACCTGTGATCCAGCTAAATTCTTTTTCTTCAAAAATCATTATGTAATGGAACAAAACGCTGTATATCAGTACCAGGATTGCCAATACCAGGGTGAAATTAAATAAAAGCTTAAAGTTCCGCTTCGTTGTCCTGCTTCGCGTAAAGTAAATAATCTGGGAGGGTATGAATTTCATGGCAATGAACCTTTATTTTATTGCTTTAATCAGCGGCAGACCGAAACCTTTGTTTTAAGCCATGGCAGACAATAAAAATTTTAAAGTTAGTTTTTACCGCACTGGTATCGTTAAAGCAAAGATATTTCGAATTTGAACACAACTTTTGTTCGCGCCTGCACAAAACAAACGTTACGGCCTTTTGAAATTGACAATTTAAAAAAAATTATTGTTTCCGGCCCAAGCGATGATACTGCAGAATCTGACCCCGAAAGGGCTGGGACAGATAGTCCGCATTCACAGGCTTGCTCTGGGTATGTGCATACCCCAGCGCCACCATTTTTTTGCTGAAATTGGCATGGTGACCCCGGCCCGGATCCACAAGGATCACATCACATTCGGGTTTTGCATGCTGTTCGATAAAATCGGACAAGAGACGGGTATGGCGCCTCTCGTATAAGACGTCACTGCCGATCACCAGGTCAAACACCCCCAGTCCGCTGTCTTTATCTGCCCATCCCGTGCGAACGAAGGGGATGGCCTTCCCCATATTTAACTGAACGTTTTTCAAAAGAAACGGCCCTGCTTCCGGATGATAATCTGTGGCCGTAATATCGGCCAGACGATGGTTCAGCAGCAAACTGGTCAAGGCAATGCCGCACCCCACTTCCAGTATCCGCTTGCCGGCAACCTGATAATCAAACATATGATGGGCCAGGACTTGACTGGACTCCCAGACAACCCCGAACAGCGGCCATGTGGCCGAGGATATGCCCAATTTTTCAGCAACCCCGTCCACATCAAGATATTGCAGATTATCCCGCAAGGTTCGTACATGAATATCCACATCACCAAACTCAATGGTTTGGTATCGAATGCGCAAAAAAGCCATAAAAAGCCTAATTAAAGGGTGATACGCAGCTTGGCGCATCCCGAATTCTGACTCGCCGCGTGCAAAGAATGAGTCTACACCCATTTGTATTCAGTTACAAATGAATAATCCCTATGGCTTGCAAAACAGGCCAAACCTGTGCTAATAAAAAAGGTTCGTTTTTGTAAGGATGATCGCAAATGGGATTTAATTCCGGGGATATAGCCGGAGTATGACCATCAACATAGTGTTTTAATCAACCCAAGTTTGGAACAGGTGTAAATTGATATGAAAGCATTACTAGCCCTGGAAGACGGCAGAACCTTTGCCTGCAGAAGCTTTACAGGACAGGGGGAAGCCAGGGGGGAAGTGGTCTTCAACACGAGCATGACCGGATACCAGGAAATCCTGACAGACCCGTCCTATGCCGGACAGATGGTGACCATGACCTATCCTTTGATCGGAAATTATGGTGTCAACCCGGAAGATATCGAGTCGGACAGAATTCAGGTAGCGGCCTTTATCGTAAAAGAGTACCAGGATTTCCCCAGCAACTTTCAATCCAAAGGCACCCTTGCCGATTACCTGATCAAGGGACATGTTCTGGGCATTGAGGATCTGGACACCCGTGCCCTGACCCGACACATCCGCAAATCAGGTGCCATGCGGGGCATTATCTCCACAAAAGAGCTAAATCCCGATTCCCTGGTGGCAAAGGCAAGGCAAATTCCCTCCATGGAGGGGTGCGACCTTGTGGGGAATGTTACCACAAAAAAGCCCTATTTCTGGAAATATAACCACCCGGATTATGTGAATATCGAAAAACTCAATGACCCTCTGATCTGGCGCCATAGGGGTAAGAAATTTTCTGTTGTGGCCCTTGATTTCGGGATTAAATACAATATCATCCGCTGTCTTGAACGTGTGGGATGCGAGGTGCTGGTGGTTCCGGCAAGAACCAGCAGCGAAACCATAAAAACATTGAAGCCCGACGGAATATTTTTGTCCAATGGTCCCGGGGATCCGGAGCCTGTCACCTATGCCGTGGATACCATAAAATCGCTTCTCGGCGTTGCACCGATTTTCGGTATCTGCCTTGGAATGCAGCTTTTGGGCATTGCCATGGGCGGAAAAACCCTGAAAATCAAATTCGGCCACAGGGGCGGCAACCAGCCGGTGAAGAATCTTAGCACGGGCCGTGTGGAGATCACCTCCCAGAACCATGGCTTTGCCGTGGATCTGAACAGTTTGAATAAAGAAAGTGCACTGCTCACCCATATCAATCTGAATGAGGATTCCCTTGAGGGCCTTAAAAATGACCGCGTCCAGGCCTTTGCCGTCCAGTATCATCCGGAAGCATCCCCGGGTCCCCATGATGCCGCCTACCTTTTTAACCAGTTTGCAGAGATGATGAAACATGCCAAAACGTAACGACATAAAAAAAATTCTGATCATTGGTGCCGGCCCCATTATTATCAGCCAGGCCTGTGAATTTGACTATTCGGGAACCCAGGCCTGCAAAGCCCTGAAAGAAGAAGGATTTGAAGTGGTCCTTCTCAATTCAAATCCCGCCACCATCATGACAGACCCTGAAACCGCAGACAAGGTCTATATTGAACCGGTCAACGCAGAAACCCTGTGCAAAATAATTGAAAAAGAAAGACCCGATGCCATCCTGCCCACCCTGGGGGGTCAGACCGCACTGAACACGGCCATTGAAGCGGCCAAAACCGGCATTCTGGAGCGCTACAATATCGAAATGATCGGTGCCTCCATTGACGCCATCAACAAGGCCGAAGACCGGGAGCTTTTCCGGAATGCCATGGGCAAAATCGGCCTTCGCATCCCCAAAAGCGGGTTTGCCACCGACATGCACCAAGTGGAGGCGGTTTCAAAACGCATCGGATACCCCATCATTGTCCGGCCCAGTTTCACTCTGGGCGGTACCGGCGGCGGGGTGGCCTACAACTCGGAAGAACTGGCCCTGCTTGCCAAGGCCGGCTTGGATGCCAGCTTTATCACCCAGGTCATGCTGGAAGAATCGGTCCTTGGCTGGAAAGAATACGAACTGGAAGTCATGCGGGACCATGCCGACAATGTGGTCATCATCTGCTCCATTGAAAATATCGATGCCATGGGGGTTCACACAGGTGATTCCATCACGGTGGCCCCGATCCAGACCCTGTCGGACAAGGAATACCAGAAACTAAGGGACGCCTCCATTGCCATTATCCGGGAAATCGGCGTGGCTACGGGCGGCTCCAATGTCCAGTTTGCCATAAATCCTGAAAACGGGGACATGATCGTGGTGGAAATGAACCCCCGGGTTTCCAGAAGCTCGGCCCTGGCCTCCAAGGCTACGGGATTCCCCATTGCCAAAATAGCGGCAAAACTGGCCGTCGGGTATACCCTGGATGAAATCCCCAATGATATCACCGGCAAGACAATGGCCTGTTTTGAACCCTCCATTGATTATTGCGTGGTCAAGATTCCCCGATGGACTTTTGAAAAATTTCCCGAAGCCGACGATGTCCTGACCACGGCCATGAAATCCGTGGGGGAGACCATGGCCATCGGCCGGACCTTTAAAGAAGCCTTTCAAAAGGGGTTGCGCTCCCTGGAAATCGGAAGAGCCGGGTTTGGGGCAGACGGAAAGGATCCTGCACCCGGATCTGTGGCCGGCAATGAATTGGAATACAAACTGTCCACCCCCAACTCCCAGCGCCTGTTTTACATAAAATATGCCCTGGAACACGGCATGCCCATTACCATGCTCAATGAGCTGACCCATATTGATCCCTGGTTTCTCAACCAGATGAAACAGATTGTGGACCTTGAGAAACAGATCACCCTGGCCGGCATGGATTTGCCAAGAGAGTTGTTTGAAAAGGCCAAAAAATACGGCTTCTCCGACAAGCAACTGGCATTTCTGTCAGGAGGGCTTACCGACAAGCAGGTGGAACAGCGGCGCAAGGACTTGGGCATCGTGCCGGTATTCAAACTGGTGGACACCTGTGCGGCAGAATTTAGGGCCGTGACCCCCTATTATTACTCCACCTATGAAAGTGAATGTGAAGCCAGGGTGTCGGATGTGAAAAAGGTCATTATCTTAGGGGGAGGTCCCAACCGCATCGGCCAGGGCATTGAATTTGATTATTGCTGTGTCCACGCCTCCTTTGCCCTCAGGGAAGAAGGGGTGGAGTCCATCATGGTCAACTCCAATCCCGAAACGGTTTCCACGGACTATGACACCTCTGACAAGCTGTATTTTGAACCCGTGACCCGGGAAGACGTTCTCCACATTGTTGAAAAGGAAAAACCCTTTGGGGTTATTGTTCAGTTTGGCGGCCAGACGCCGTTGAACCTGGCCACGGACCTCCAAAAGGCCGGGGTGCCCATCATCGGCACAAGCCCGGAAAGCATTGACCGGGCCGAAGACCGGGACCTGTTCCAGGCCATGCTCAACAAACTGGGACTGCGCCAGCCGGAAAACGGCATTGCCCATTCCTATGAAGAAGCCCAGAAAGTAGCCATGGATATTGGATACCCGGTCATGGTCAGACCCTCCTTTGTCCTGGGCGGACGGGCCATGAAAATTGTCTATGACGCACGGGACTTGAAAGAATATTTTGACCTGGCGGTCCTGGCCTCCCCGGACAAGCCGGTCCTCATTGACAAATTTTTGGAAGAGGCCTTTGAACTGGATGTGGATGCCATCTCAGACGGCCAGACCACCATTATCGGCGGCATGATGGAACATATTGAAGAGGCCGGCATCCATTCCGGGGATTCTGCCTGTGTCCTGCCCCCCTATTCCATAGCACAGGCCCATATTGATGAGATGGCCGATGCCACCCGGGCCATTGCCAAGGAACTCAATGTAAAGGGACTGATGAACATTCAGTTCGGAATCATGAACGACAAGGTGTACATCATTGAGGTCAACCCCAGGGCCTCCCGGACCATTCCCTTTGTGTCCAAGGCCATCGGCGTGCCCCTGGCAAAGATGGCCACCAAGGTCATGCTGGGCAAAAGCCTTGCGGAACTGGGCCTGACAAAGGAAATCATTCCTCCCTATTATTGTGTCAAGGAAGCGGTCATGCCCTTTGACCGGTTTGAAAATGTGGACCCTGTCCTGGGCCCTGAAATGAAATCCACGGGCGAGGTCATGGGCATTGACAAGGATCTGGGAGCCGCCGTTGCCAAGGCCCAGTTTGCCGCAGGCCAGCGGTTGCCCAAGTCGGGCACGGTCTTTATCTCTGTCCAGGACAAGGACAAGCCGGCCGCCCTGTCCGTGGCGAAAAGCTGCCATGAAATGGGCTTTACCATCATGGCCACCCGGGGAACGGCCAGCTTTCTGGAAGAAAACCAGGTTCCCGCCCAGATGGTGAAAAAAGTCTCATCCGGCAGACCCCATGTGGTGGATGCCGTCAAAAACAACGAGGTCCAGCTGATTCTCAATACCGGCGCCTCCAGCCAGACCCAGAGAGACGGGTATGAAATCAGGCGGGCCGCCATTAAATACAAGATCCCCTATGCCACCACCACCGATGGAGCAAAGGCGATCTGCTCGGCCATCCAGGCCATGAAAAAAGCCCCCTTATCCATCAACCCGATCCAGTATTACCACCAGGAAAACCACCATGTGTAACCAGACAATATGTGATGCCAGTGAACGCCCCAGGGACGAATGCGGAATCTTTGGCCTTTACAGACACCCGGAAGCCGCCCAGATAACCTATTTCGGTCTGTATGCCCTCCAGCACCGGGGCCAGGAAAGTGCAGGCATTTCCGTGAACCGGGGCATCAATGACAAGATTTTTTCCCACAAAGGCATGGGCCTTGTCCATGATATCTTTAACATGGACGATCTGGCGCGCATCGAAGGCGGATCTGCCATAGGGCACGTCCGCTATTCCACCACAGGCGATTCGGTGATCACCAATGCCCAGCCCTTTGTGGCCAACCACAGGCACCGCTCCTATGCCGTTGCCCACAACGGAAACCTGGTCAATGCCCACACCCTGAAAGAAGAGCTGGAGGAAAACGGTTCCATCTTCCAGACCACCATGGATTCCGAAGTCTTCCTCCATTTGTTCATTAAAAACTTAATCAAGGGTGACATTGAAACTGCGGTTCTGAACACCGTGTCCAAGATAGAAGGGGCCTATTCCATGGTCCTTCTCACCTGTAAGGGAGAAATTATCGGCATTAAAGACCCCAACGGGTTCAGGCCCCTGGCCCTGGGCAAGCTCAACGGCCACTATGT